>JBDTQP010000055.1:0-14816 GCA_039932125.1 Gemmatimonadota bacterium | reverse complement strand
CCCCTCACCCGATATGCCAGGAGATCTCATGACCGTTCACTCGATCAGAGAGAAGCGACGCTCACTTCACATTCTTCTTGCTGAAGACAACATGGTGAATCAGGCCCTCGCGACACGTCTGCTCGCCAAACAGGGTCATACCGTTGAGCTTGCGGTCAATGGACAGGAAGCCGTCGCAGCCAGCGGGCGTCAGCGATTCGACCTGATTCTCATGGATGTGCAGATGCCCGTCATGGGAGGCTTCGAAGCCACAGCAGCCATCCGGCAGCGGGAGGCGGAAACGGGAACTCATGTTCCGATCATCGCGATGACCGCGCACGCGATGGACGGTGATCGCGAGATGTGCCTGGAGGCCGGCATGGATGGATACGTGGCCAAGCCTATCGCGGCCGCGCTGTTCTTCAAGACCATTGAGGACATCGTCGATGGTTAAGCGCAATGCTGATCGCTTCCGCACCAACCGGCGCAAAGCACACCTGGTGCTTGAGATCCCTCGCTCTGCTCGGGATGACACCGTAGTCTAATCCAGATCGCTTTAGCTTTGCCCGCTTACCGCTTACCGCTTACCGCTTACCGCTTACCGCTTACCGCTTACCGCTTACCGCCCGGGACTAGGGGATACTCGCGCCATGACACGCGGTGCACGTCTCCGGGTTCTTCCGTTTCATCCGTTGCGGATCGAAGCCGGGCCCATGGGGATTGAAACTCCTTCCGCCCTGGGCGGCATGGCAGGTGAGGCAATCACGCTCCGCATGGCAGCTCACACAGCTCTCCAGGTTCTGCCGGGCGGCCTGGCCGTGCCCGAAGAGGAATCGATTCTTCGAATCGTGGTACCCTGAACCCAGGCGCCGCGATGCGCTGAGGCCCGACTGCTCGTGGCACGCGGCGCAGAACGCCGTTGCGCTGTGGCAGTCGTTGCAGGACACCTCGCGGTTATATGCCGCCGCGGGGTGCCGGGTCAGGAATCCGGCGGGATGATATCCTCCACTTGCCGCGGCAGACGGCCGGTGACAATCGAGACACTCCGTGCGCGCATGACATGCCGCACAGCTCCGGGGACTTGCCTGCGCATACGGCGCATGAATATCTCGGAAATCGGTGCCGTGATTCGCCGGCCGCGTCCTGGTTGTCTGGGCGCCTTTGCCGCGGCCCACTCCGGCCATAGCGAGTCCGCGAGCGGCGGCCGGCTGCTGGATGTGACAGGTCATGCAGCTCTCCTGTGTGTGACAGGTGCGGCAATCGACGGCGCCATTCCGCGCCATTCCGCCATGCCGCTTGATGAAATCCCCCGTCTTATGTGACGCGGGTTCCGTCAGCTCAGTCTTGATCGCAAGCGACCGCGGATCTGGTGCCAGCGCCTGGATCGCGCGCTGCTCCGGTGCATCGACGTGGCAGGTGATGCAGAAGTCGCGCGCGTGACAGGTCGCGCAACTCGCGGCAACTGGTGCACCGGGAATTGTTGATCCCACCTGCCGCCCATGACCGGCCAGCGCGAAGTCCGCCTGGTCATGAGAAGGGGGCTTGGGAAAATGTGCCACCGTCTCCTCTGATAACGTCGGTGCCTGCGCCAGTGGAAGATGACAGGTGGCACAGGCCGAGTCGGCGACGGCGAAGTGAGACTCGTGCTGCCCATGACAGTCGAGGCACTGGCGACTCACGGTCCGCTGGACGCTCATCCGACTGGTTCCGGCTTCCGTATGACAGGCGACGCATGCCACAACAGAATCGGCGCCACGACGGTGGGCAATGTCGACTGTATGCCGCTGATGGGTAAACCGGAGGTTTGTGGGATGCGGCGAATCTGGCGGGGACCAGTCGACTCGCTTCTCGATAGTGCCGTCATGACAGCTCGCGCACGAAACGGCCGGAGGAAAGATCGGCTGGCCCGCGTCGCGAACACCGGCGTGACAACTCTCGCATGTGGGGAAGAGCTTACTGTGCCTGGCGTGATCGAAATGATCCTTCACGCTGCGACCGAGCAGCTGGGGCACTGCTGTGGCCAGGATGACGATACCCGCCAGCGTCGCCACCTTGAGACCTCGCATCACTGTGCCCGCGTGCCGGTTGAAGTCGGCCGACGGCCCTTGGGCAGGCGAAGCAGATCGTCCGCCGAGCCGAAGAGAAACGCCAGTCGAGCACTGAGCCGTGTCTGGTCCCAGTCGAATCCGGCAGCGTCGGGACGATCACGCTTTTCCATGTAGCGAACCGCGCTCACGTCGAGCTGCCATCGTTCCGACGGGCGCCAGCTTCCCTCCATTCCAAACTGATGCAATGTCGCTTCATCGAATCGGAATTCGAGGGGACGGATAAGCCGTGCGGCGTGAACGGTGAGCAGGATCTTGTCGCTCGTCGCGAACGTCGCGGCAGCATCGTAGCTGCTGTACGACGCTCCGGGCCCGAACTCGGCATCGTGCCCGAGATCGAAACTCCACCGGGTGAAGGGACTCCAGGTGGCGCCCAACGAGAGGCGCCAGCCGTGATCCTCCACGTTTGCCAGCGGTGTGTCGGTCTCGGTGTCTTCATACCAGAACCGGGTGCCCCGCGCGCGAAGCTGCAGATGGGGAACACCGGAGTATGATGCTGCGCCATTGACCGCGTGGTAGGCGACGGGGCTGAAGGCGCCCCAGATTGTCCACAGCTCGAAGTGAGGGCGATAGCGAAGCACGCCGGCCGACGCCGTCCACTGGTGCGCCGCATAGCGAAGGGTCGCGTCGGCGCTGCCCCAGATACCCTGCGCGATATCATATTCAGCTCCGCCGAGCAGGGCCAGGCGGCTGAACGGCCGAATCGTGGTGGCGAGCGCCGCGCGCTCGGAGACGAAGTAATCGGGAATGGGATCGACTTCGCGCTGATAGTCGAGGCGCACATCGGCCACGGTCCCGGAGTAACCCAGTGCTGCGCCCGCGACGATCTGCCGGTCACGCGGCTGAAAATCATCCAGCGGGTTAAGCGCGTTGGTCGTGACCGGTAAGGCGATGCCTCGCGCCAGTCCTTCTCCCAGGTAACCGAGCGCATCGAACCCGCGATGTACGTCGCGCACCGTGATGCGGGCGCCATCGAATCCGCTGAATCCCAGCCGGCTGGTGTAGACCTGCCGTCCAAGCCTTCCCTGGAATGCTTCCTTGTTGTATTCCGCGAAGGCCTCGAGCAGCTGCACATCGGGATGCGTCCCGGGCCATACATCCGCGTCGCCCAGGTCGAACGCCATGCGCACATTGCCGTGGAAGCTGAGCCCGGTCACGCCCAGTCTCCAGAGCGTGATGTCGAGCCCGGTGACTGCGGGCGCCGCCCGATGCTCGGCACCCGGCCGAAAGAAATAGCAGAAGGTGTTGGAGACGCTGCAGCGCACCGCGAACCCGTCGGACGAAAATGTTCCTCCTCCCGCGCCGGTCACCACGGCGCTTGAGGGGATGCTGTCGAGCAGCACTCCGCGGAACGCCACACTCTGCACCCGGTTATCCAGCCGTACGCGATAGCCCTGCGCGACGAGCGTGGACGGGTTGAGCAGCAGGAGAAACAGGAGCAGCGATCGAGGTCTCATGAGCCGGTGCCGCTCAGGTGTGAGCGGAACCCATCCGGCGTGCTCTGGAAGTGACAGATCGTGCATTCCTGCGGCGCGTAATGATCCTGCTTCTCATGACAGGTGACACAGAGACTGCGGGTGGGAACCAGTTGTGCGATGATCTGCGGCGTGTGACAGGCATCGCACTTCACATGCGTCTGGATGCTGCCCGTATGCGCCGGCACGATCTGATCGGTGCGATGGCACGTCGCACAATCGCGGTCCGCCTGGTGATGCTTCTCATGACAGGACACGCAGGTGCGCATCATGGAGTCGGGCTGGAGTGTCACCGACTGCGTATGACACTCGACACAGGCGAGATCCTTGTGGGCCTCGTGCGCAAAGCTCACCTGTCGGTCGCGCGGTGGTTTCCCGGCGACAGTCACGGCGACGTGCATGGCGATCGGCGTCAGTGTCTCGTTCTGGTCGTGGCAGCGGCGACAATCGCTTTGTGCCGGCGCCTGGTGGTGGCAGATCTCGCAGCCCCGCGGACGTTCGAATGTCAGGCGTGATTGTCCCGTGCGGGTCCCGTGGCAGGTGATGCAGTTGATGGTTTTGTGACGCTGATGGGAAAAGCTGTCTGCGGATACCGGGAGAGCAAGCGCCAGCGGCGCGTCGCCTTTGCCTCTCGGCGGGCGTGGCTCCGGCGGGGCCATGGAGACACGTTCCTTCGCGGCCGTAGTGTCGAACGGCAGCGGAAGATTGGATCGCACGCCTGGTTTGCTCCGCACTCGGAGATGACATCCGGCGCAGTCGCTTGCGTCGACTTTGGCCCGATGCGGGATATGACAGGTCGTGCACTCCTGCGCGACCCGGCGATGATTCGCGCCGGCGTGGAACGGATTGTCCCGCCAGTTCGCATGACACCCGGCTGATGAGCACGTCTGCTTCGCGTCGGCCGGCGCGGTTTGTTTATGGGGATCGTGACAGGTGCCGCAGGTTCCCGAATGCGGATCGTGCGACGGCTCGAACTCGACGAGCAATGACTTCATCTGGTGGCAGCTTGAGCATTTTGCCAGCGTCGGTACCAGGGTCCCGGCGGCGGAATCGCGGGTTGCGAGCTTGGGAACCGCAGCCGTGAAGTCGTGGCAGACGGAGCAATGCATCCCGTTCTGTCCCGCCATTCGGCCGAGCTGGATTTTTGTATCGGTATGGCATCCATGCTGGGTACAGGTGCTGTCGCCGGGGATGAAGCGGTGCGCCTGCATGCCGTGGCAGGTGACGCAGGTGACATCCTTGAGCGCGGAGGAATCTGATTCGAGATGCACCCGGTGTCCCGCGGTTGCCCCTATCTCCTGCCAGAATTCCTTCGCCTCGCCTTGCAGGTGACACGACTCGCACACGCGCCGCGGAACCTTGCCATGGGGCGGAATGTGGTCGTCCCGGGTGCCCGACATCCACCAGAACATCTTTACCGCTTCCTTGAACGGCTTGAGCTCGTGACAGGAATGGCAGCTCAGACTATCGTGTTTTCCTTCCAGCCGGTTGACCAGCGTGTAATCCCCGGTATCCGGTCGAGTCATCACCTGGCCGCTGGGGACGAAGACATGACACCCGTTGCAGAACCGATTGTCCCGCTCGACAAACTGATAGCTCTTGTACCCGATGCCGGACGCAGCCATCAGGGCGAGCACTACAGCGCCGACCATGGCCGTTTTGACCGCTATCGACCTGGTGCGGAACCAGAGCGCGATCGACTGTCGCCGTCTCCACAGAAACAGCACGAGGAACGCGACGACGATGGCTCCGAGAACCACACCACCCCACATGACGAACGGCGATTGCTGAAAGATGAACTGAACGAACCCGATGACGGGATCGGAAAAAGCGGGATGCGCCGACACCGAGTCGAGCCCGTGGCCCGGGAGGCTCACGGCCGAATCCTGGAGAGACAGAATGGGCAGAGCCCCGGGAAAGCGAGCTTGCCCGGGGCCTAAGAGAGAGATCATGAACCCAGTTTCACATTATCTGCTGCTGACGGCCGTTGGTCGCTGCGTCCTGCTGCGAAGGATACGCTGGTTCACATCGTCCATCAGCGCCTTCACCCTGGCCGGTGGCGCCGGGAAGGGGCCGTAGGTCGCGTTCAGTGCCTGGATGCTGGCGGTCAACAGCGACTGCGCCAGGAAAGGATTGTGTACACCGTGGGAGCGGTCGCCGTTGGCATCTCGATCATCCGCGACGAGCCGCACATTGAAGAGCACACCCTCTGCCACCGTGATGAGATTATCGTCCGTGTTGTATTCGGTTGTCGGGATCAGCGACAGGAGTCCCTGGTCACCGGCATCGGGCACGCCGATGGTACTTGGCGCTCCTGCTGGATTGTCGACCCAGATCTGATCGCTCAGGGTGGCCACGATGCTCCGGTTCGCGTTGAACGCGCTCACCGCTGCGGCCTGGCTGCTGTGGCATCCGGAATTGGTGCAGGACTGCCAGGTCCGTGCAGTCGTGTCGAAGTTGCAGGTATCGTCTGCCTCGGGTGTTCCATTCGCGTCGAGACAGGGCACTGGCCGGAAGAGATGGCCGGTCGAGAAGGTCGTGGTGTTGGTCAACGTGTCGAGATGCGAATACTTGTTGACGTGGCAGCCGGCACAGAGCCGCGGATTGACCGCCGGATTCCCGTGGGTGGCGACGATGGCCGTAGTGTCGTACCCGGCGGGCCACCACCCGGCTGTTCCCGTAAGCACGGCGCCCTGCGGGGCGTGCGGTCCGCGGGAGCTGTTGGCCACGGGCTCGTAGCGGCGCGAATGGCACTTCATGCAGAGATTGTTCGCGAAGCTGACGTCGTTGAGCGGATAGCGAAGCTGCTTGGGATTCGCCGAGCCGTGCGGATCGTGGCACACCGCACAGGTGACTCCCAGGAAGGCCGACGTGCCCGGCTGGGTCTTCTCGACGTAATTGGCCGTAGATCCCCAGGTAGCAATGGCTGCCCGGCCTTCATGGCAGGGAGCGCATGTCGGGGAGACCGCCGCCACGTACACGCCAGGGGTTTCCTGGAGCGAGTTCGCGTGGCCTGACTGGCTCCACTCTTCGACGAACGGATTGTGGGAACCCGAGTGACATGCCGCGCAGCTGGCCGCCGAATCGGTTCCGAGCACAGCGAGGTGGGCAAGCGGCTGATTGCCGGGAGCATCCGGGGCTTCGACGTGATTGAGTCCTGGCCCATGGCAGTTTTCACACTGGACATCATGATACGCCGCATCTTTTACGACATCATAACCCGCCGGGGCGGCGACCAGGTTTCCCTTATCGCTTACGGTGTGGCAGGTGTAGCAGTAACTCTTCGCGCCGGGACTGCTCGCCAGCGTTTCGAACGCGCCAGAATGGCCCGAGGTCGCCCAGTCCCGCTGGTGACCAACGTGGCAGTTACCGCAGGTTGTCTGCTTCGTGCTTGCGTCGAAATAGCCCAGAAAACCATTGGCCTGATCTGGCGGGGGATTGAACGGCTCCCGATCTCTGAAGACGATCTTCTCAGAGGTACACCCGGTGAGCAGCACAAAACCGGTCAGCAGACCGACGACGAGTCTGGACGGCGAGAGGGAGGACAGCATGTGCAGATCCTCAAATGAATTGAAGGGCGTACTGACCCTATACTACGTAAGCGCACCGCACGCGCAATCCAGAAACTCATGGCTGTTACCATCTTCACGAAAACTTATAGAATCTCATAGCTCATCTTCATGATTCAGGCTGTTTCGTTTCACCCAGATCTCACCTGATCCATGCATACTTCGGCCTTGTGGCCACTCTCTCATCCATGTGGAAGAGCCCCCAATACCTTTGCCGAGCATGGTAGCGGGACGAGCATGAAGGCACAGTGAAGAAGAAAAGAAGCGTGAGACCCAACTGACGGGAATGGACTATGGCAGGAGTCAGCGACTTCAGGAATAGGAGGAATACGTCGGCTGATACATCTTCGCACGCACGTAGCTTTCTACGTCTTCAGGAATAGAGATGGTGCTCAGCATTTCTTCTTTAGCCACCTCAATCACCGCCACGGCTATCCCGACAGAAACCTCCCTGATAGAGGCAAGCGATGGAAGCAGGGTGGCTCGCCCGAGATCGTCGTCCGAGACAGAGGAGGAGAGCGTGCGCGCCGCCGCCCGGAACATCCCGTCGGTCACCCGGGATGCGCCCGAGAGCACAACTCCGAGGCCCAATCCGGGAAAGATATAGGCATTGTTAGCCTGCGCCGGCTTGAGCGTGGTACCCGCCCGCCGCACCGGCTGAAAGGGACTGCCACTCGCGAAAATCGCCCGACCTTCCGAATAGCGATACGCTTCATCGGCCGTGCACTCGCTGTGGGTCGTCGGGTTTGAGAGTGCCAGGATCACCGGTCGCCTGTTGAACGATGCCATTGCACGAATCACCTCGGGGCTGAATCCGCCACCGTGCCCCGATACACCGATCAGCGCCGTGGGATGAGCGTTTCGGATGGCGGACAGGAGGTTGGGGTACTTGGGGGAGTTCGCCGCGAAGGCGCGTTTGAACGGTGGGAGATCCGGATCCCCGGTCACAACCAGCCCGTCGCTCTCCACCAGCCAGCACCGGCGCCGTGCTTCAATAACTTTCAAGCCTTCTTCGACCATCAGCGATACGACGAGTGTGGCGATCCCGGTTGCCGCGGCACCGGCCCCGAGGAACATTAATCGTTGTTCGTGAAGCGGGATGCCCGTGATACGGCTCGACGTAAGCAGGGCGGCGGCGACGACAGCCGCCGTTCCCTGGATGTCATCATTGAAGGCGCACACCTGGTGACGGTACCGCTCCAGAAGTGTCAATGCATGGGCGGTGGCAAAGTCTTCGAACTGAAGCAGGGCCTGGGGAAACACTTCCTGGACCGCCAGGACAAACTCCTCGACCATGGCATCGTAGGTTTCGCCGCGAAGCCGATGTTCGGGCACGCCGATATACAATGGATCCTCCAGTAACAGCTGATTATCGGTTCCCACGTCCAGCATGATCGGCAGGCATTGTTTCGGGTGAATCCCCGCGCACGCGGTGTACAGAGACAGTTTTCCAATCGGTATTCCCATCCCGTGAGCACCGAGATCTCCCAGGCCGAGGATGCGTTCTCCGTCGGTCACGACGATGACGCGGACATCAGGGGCAGGCCAGTTCCGGAGCAGGTCGGCGATGTGTCCCCGGTCCTGAGAGGAGATATAGAGCCCGCGCGGACGTCGATAGATGTGACCGAACAACCGGCATGCCTCACCCACAGTTGGCGTGTAGATAATGGGCATCATGCGCTCGATATGATTGACCAGCGTCCGGTAGAAGAGCGTCTCGTTCCGATCCTGTAACGACTGGAGGAAGATGTAGCGCTCGAGATCGGACTCCTTTCGATCGAAGTTCTCCAGGATCCTCTCCTGCTGCTCCTCGAGTGTAAAGACTCTCGGTGGCAGCAATCCCCGCAGGTGAAATTGTGTCCGCTCGCTTTCGGTAAATGCCGTTCCCTTGTTGAGCATCGGGTCGTGAAGCAGTTCGATGCCCGTCAGCAGCTTACGGGCACTCGGCCAGGGCATCGGGTTCGAGCTCACGCCGTCGCCCCTTCCACCTTGAGCAGGATCCTGCCGTCGGCTGCCATCGCGCCGGTGGATGACGCGAGCAGCGGGTTGATGTCGATCTCTTCTATCTCCGGGAAGTCACTCGCGAGCCGGGAGAGCCGGAGCAATACGCTCTCGATAGCCAAACGATCGGCCGGCGGTGATCCGCGCACCGCGTCAAGAATACGGCTGCTCCGTAACCCGTTAACCATGTCCGTTGCATCGGCCTGGTGAATCGGTGAGACGCGGAAGATGACATCGCGGAGCACCTCTACCAGCACACCGCCGAGGCCGAACATGACAAGGGCGCCGAATGAAGGATCGCGTACGATGCCGGCGATCATCTCGCGGCCTCCCTGGAGCATCCGCTGGACCAGTATGCCGTCAATGCGCGCATCTGGAACCGCCCGCTGCACGCTGGAGGTGATCTCTCCAAACGCTCGCCGCACTTCTTCGACCGACGAGACGCCGACCCGTACGCCGCGGACATCGGTCTTATGAATGATCTGGGGCGACACGATCTTGAGCACCACCGGTAGCCCGATGCGAGAAGCGATCGCCACCGCTTCCTGTGGGCTTCTCGCCAGGCCAGCTGGAGCGGTACGGATACCGTAGGATTCGAGGAGCTGAAGGCTTTCCCATTCTGGAAGTTTCCGAACGCCGGCTGATCGAGCGGTGCCGATGATTTCACGGGCTCGTGCGGTGTCCACCGCGAGAGCTGAGTCGGCGACTTGGTCTCGATCACGCCACTCCCGGTAGCGACAGAGCACCGACAGCGCGCGTGCGGCAGACTCGGGGAAGATGTAGGCAGGTATGCCAGACTCGTGCAGCTCCGCGCGACCCTGCGGCAATCCTTCCCGTCCCATCAGCACCGCGAGCACCGGCTTCTCCGGGTTAGCGGCAGCGGCCAGGGTGATGGCCTCCGCCACATCCTCCTGCCTGACACCAAGCGGCGGAACGAAGATCGCCAGTGCGGAATCAACGTTGGGATCCTCCAGCAACGCGCCAAGCGCAGCCCGGTATCCTTTGGGAGTGGCCGAGGCGATCATGTCGAGGGGATTGCGGATGGACGCTTCGGCCGGGAAGAGCGGCGTCAGCTTGCTCACCGTCGTGGCGTGCAGCTCGGTGAGCGTCATGCCGCTAGCCTCCAGCGCATCGGCCGCGAGAATGCCGGGTCCGCCGGAGTTGGTGACCACTGCGGTGCGCCGGCTTTTCGGAATACCCCGGCCCCCAAAGGCCATCGCCAGGTCGAACAGCTCTTCGACCGATCCTGCCCGGAGCACGCCGGCCTGGGCGAGCAGGGCATCGACCGCCGCATCGCTCGCCGCCAGCGCCCCGGTATGCGATGACGCGGCGCGGGCGCCGACGACCGAGCGTCCCGACTTGACCGCGATGATGGGCTTTGATCTGCTGATCCGCGAAGCAATCTCCAGAAACCGTCGTGGATTGCCGAAGCTTTCCACGTACATGAGGATCATGCCGACGGCGGGATCGTTTTCCCAATGCAGCAGGAGATCATTGCCGCTGATGTCGGGCTTGTTGCCGACCGACACGAACTGGGAGATCCCGATATTGTACTCCTTGGCGTAGTCGAGCACGCTCAAACCCAGCGCCCCTGACTGCGAAACGAACGCGGCTCGCCCGAGCGGCGGCATGCTCGGCGCGAACGTCGCGTTCATCGAGATTCCAGGATCGGTATTGAGCACGCCCATGCAGTTCGGTCCCACCATCCGCATCTCGTACCGGCGCAGGATATCGACCAGCTCGAGCTCCATCCGGGCACCTGCCTCGCCCACTTCCCGGAAGCCGGCTGAAATCACCACCAGCCCGCGTACCCCACACTGACCGCATTGCTCGGCCACTTCGAGCACGAACTGTTTGGGGACGGAAATAACCGCGAGATCAACCGTCTCCGGTAGCTCGGTGACAGTGGGGTAGGCCTTGATGGAATGGACGCTGGTGGCGCGAGGGTTCACCGGGTACACCGCACCGGTAAAGCCGTAGCGGATCAGGTTGGCGACGATCTGGTGGCCGATCGTGTCCGGGGTCCGCGATGCACCGACGACGGCAATAGAGCGGGGCGAAAGAATCGGATCGAGTGGGGAGTTCATGAAGTCAACTGTAACATGGAACGGTGAGGAACGGTGGGAAGGACCTGAAGGTGTCTTCATAGTGAAATACCCCACGAAGTTCCTCGTGGGGTATTTGCGTTTGGCGGATCATCGCTGTTGCTGTTGCCACTTCGGTGGGCGCTGTCCGGGTGTTCCTACGGCGCCGCGCCAGTTGGTACTGCTCGTAACACCCCCATAGCGCCCTTGGTGGCATCGGCAAAAGCATGGCTTACGAACGGGTAGTCCCCTGGCTCGTGGAGGCGAATCTCGAAAATACTGCCGCCTCCAACCGGGACATTCACAGTCTGAACGCCCATGAGTGGATTGGCCCGGCTGCCGTCTTCGAGCACGCGCTCAAAGATTCCCCCGACCACATGGAATGATGAAATCCGGTTAGGGCCAGCGTTGACAACATACAGTCGCACCAGCTGCATCGGAGTCACTTCAATCGGATGTTCCGCATACTGAGCAGCTCGGCCGTTAAACACGACCTTGTCGGGCGCGAGGCTCAGCAGTTTGTTCCAATCGAGCGTCTGTGCGCTGTCGGCGCCAGGATGACCGCCAAAGTAAAACTCTGATTGAACCAGGACGATTTCTTTCGCCGGCGGGAGGGCTCGTGCCGGATCGACAATCAAGGCGCCATACATCCCGTTCGCGATGTGCATGGCGACTGGTCCGGTGCCGCAATGATACATGAACGCTCCCGGCACATGCGCGACAAAGCGGTAGTGCAATGAGTCGCCCGGCATCACGTTGACATAGTACTTGCTCGGCGCGATCTCCGCGGCATGGAAGTCAATGCTGTGCGGAATGTCGGCCCGATTTATCACCGTGAAATCAACCGTGTCTCCCTGGACGAAATGCAGGATGGGTCCGGGCACCTGCCCGTTGAAGGTCCATGCTGCATAGGTGATACCGCTTGCCACTGTGATGTTCACATGCCGCATTTCGAAGCGGACCCGGTGCATCCTGCCGGGCTCCCGAGCCGGTAACAGTGGATCTCTAGCTGCGGTCGCGGCGGATGTGCTGCCGATCGGGGCTTCGCCATGAGACACATTGGCCGGAGGATTGGTATCAGGAGTCTGAGCTTGCTGTACCTGTGGCGCCTGGCTGGCAGGCGGGTTCGGTGTGCCCGTTGATTGCCGCTCTGTGGAGCTCGGCTTGCAGGCAACGATGGAGAGAACGAGAAACACGGATATCCGTCGCATGGTCGGGATAACGCTGAAGGGAAGTAGAGTTACGGGCATTCTCATGTTGCTCCGGTTCGAGTGACAAGTGTGTTTCAAATGATCGGGAGCGATCGGCCCCGGAGTACGATCGAGCGGGGGAGGCGGTGCCAGGCACTCACGGCGAAGGTAAAGGCCCCCAGTACTTCGGCCCCGTGCCCCGCCGTGGCAAGGACCCCCGTTTCGAGCAATCCCGCCAGACTTGCCGTCAGTACTCCACCGTTGATCACGATAAAAGCCGTGACAGCCAGACGCTCGTTCCCGCGCACCGGGCCAGATCGGCGCCGGGGAAGAATCCAGTACGAGACCGCCATCGCGAGCTGGACGGTCCAGCCCAGCAGCATGAACTCAATGTGGAGTGGGATCAGCCAGACGAAGGATTGATACGCACCTGCCGCGCGCGCGACCATCAGGGTTGCTCCGGCTGCGGCACCGAGCGCCAGGTAGACGAGCGCCGCGCGGAGTGCCCATAGACTTAAGCGTGGCACCCCCCTAACGCTCTCTTACTCTGGGCCAGAGTGAAGCCACCAGCGCAATAATTGCCCCCAACTGCAGGAACGCCGACAGAACCAAGAGGCCGCCCATTCGATTGCTGAAAATCTTGAGCGGCTCTGCCAGAAGCCGGAGAAGAAGCCCCGCATTCAGGGCCCAGAAACCAAACCAGCCCCATGCATCGCGGCGCGCCGCTGTGGGTGGTCGCGGAAACATCCATAGCGCGACGCCAAAGATGAGCTGAGTCAGCCATCCTACCGTGATCAGGTGAAACCAGGTTGGCCGAATGGTCGCCATGGCGGGGGAAACGGATGCGATCACGCTTGCCACAAGGCCCAGCACCAGGCACGCCATTCCGGAGCGAATAAAGAATCTGGAGAGTTGAGGCAAGAGAGTTCTCGGCGTTCCGACCTCAGGCGGTCGGTTTCTCCACAATCAGGGCGGTCACCATGCCGAGCATGCCATGCTCCGACTCGGCATGGGGGAGAATGTGACAGTGGAACGCCCAGACACCGGGGTTCGTTGCTTTTACAATCACATCCCACCGTTCACCCGGCGCAATGTTCAGGGTATCGCACCTCCACGGTGCCGGCTGGTCCCAGCCATCCTTGGCGATAACCGTCATGTGCATGCCGTGCAGGTGCATCGGGTGGATCATCATCCCCTCGTTCATGAAGCGGATGCGGACGGTCTGCCCCAATTTTGCCACGACGGGTTCCGTCGCCGGGAAGCTCTTGCCGTTCAGCGTGTAACCATGGAAACCATCGTTGAGCACCATGACATAGTCGACATCCACCACAGGTGACTGTCGCACGTCCCGCGGCTCGACGATGAACGCGCCCAGCAGGCCTTTGCCGACCTGGGTTGTAGAGTTGTGATGCGAGTGGTACATGTGCGAGCCGGCGTTCGGCACCACAAACTCATAGGTGAAGGACTCGCCGGGCTTGATCGGGGGCTGCGTGAGATATGGCACCCCGTCCTGTTCGTTCGGGATCTCGAGGCCATGGAAATGCACCGAGGTCGATTCCTCCAGCTCGTTCTTGACGATCATGCGAACGCGGTCGCCTTCCTTGACTCGGATCTGGGGACCCGGCACCTGCCCGTTGTAGGCCCAGGCTTCAACGCTTCTCCCCGGCTCGACCTCCCATTGAATCCTGGAGCAGGTGATATCGAACACCTTGACCCCGCCCACCACCCTGGGTGACATCAACTGATTTCCCTTGCCGGCAGTCTTGGCGGGGAAGGCCTTTATACCCCGTTCGTGCATCGCGTCCATCTGGTCGGCCTTTTCCCGGACGCTTAACGCGGGCGCCTGTGCCGGTGCCGCACCGCCGGAGTTGGCCGGTTGCGCGACCGCTTTCTGGTCGGTGCAGGAGGAAAGTGCTGCGACCGTCGCGGGGAGAACGATTGCGGCAGCCGCGCCCTGCCGGAGAAACGAACGGCGGGTGGTCTTGGGCTGTCCATTAAACTCGGACACGGGGAACTCTCCTGAAGGGTTGAGTGTGCCCAATTCTATGAAGCACCCCGTGAAGATTCTGGTGATGAACTGTGAAGAAATGTTTATGCTGGGAAACCTTCGCGCGTTCTTCACGGCGGCTTCAGGGCGAGCGCCCCACGTTATGGACTGATCGAGCACCGCTCCCGTCTCGGAGGTGCTCATTTACAATCCAACGGTGTGGCGGAAAGGAAGGTTATTTAAGCGGCTGCAGCGTCGCTGGACGCCCGGTTCCACGTGAAGCTCGCAGGGCGTTCACTATGACCGCGACGTCGATGCCCTCCTGGAGGAAGGCTCCCACGATAGGAGGAATGACCCCTGCGGCGGCGAATACCACGGCGATTCCACTCAGCGCCATTCCCATCCGCAGGCTTTGCCTGGCAATCC
>JBDTQP010000054.1:0-14936 GCA_039932125.1 Gemmatimonadota bacterium | reverse complement strand
CGCGCGAGCCAAAACATCGATCAGCTACTGCCCGCGAAGGTTCCGGTCGATCGCCCACGCCACGGAATCTGCTCGTTGGGCATTAACGGAGTCCCCCCGAGCGCGGTATGTAGTGGCCATCATGTTGTCGTAAACCATTCGGTATAACCTCGGCATGGGAGACGAGGGGGGATCCACCCAACCGTGCGGCCTAGGCCGGGTCACGGACTTATAGTGATAGACGTTCCAGACCAGGTCGTGGGAAGTGGGCAAATCGAGGTAGCCAAATCCAGGGGTCAGCACAATGGAATCGTTGGCAATGACAGGCGTGGGATTCAACCGCCTTACTAATCCTTCCGTAACCAGGTACTGGCTCAATCCGAGTTTCTCATCCGGATATGGGCCATCGCTCCAGCTGAAGTAGATCGGGCGCTTGCCGAGATTGTCGCGAATGAGAAGGGCGGCGGCCACGTCCGATTTCTCGAGGTATTCATCGCCGAACGTGAGCAGGACGTCGCCAAAGCGCGAATTGCCGGCAGCCGGAGTCCGGCTGTAGAGCGGAATCTGGTCCAGTTCCTTCTCGGTCAACGCGAGTACCGGATCCGCCGGTTTGGGCCAGGATTTTCCTCGCCATAACGTGGCGGCCTTCTCCGGCTGAAAATCGGGTGTCACCCGGCGCCGCAACTGCCGCAGGTGCCAGTCCGTGTTCATCAGCGAAAGATTCGCCAGCGTCACATCGGTCCGGACACCTTCCACTTCCTGGGCATACCAGAGAGGGAAGGTGTCGTTGTCGCCCGCGGTAATGAGTATGCCGTACGGCTCGACCGATTGCAGCATGTCCACGGCCACATCGCGCGCGAGCGTCTCGTGTGCGCGTGAGGCCGTCACCCGGTTACTCAGCAGCGGGATGAACGCAATAAGCAGCAGGGGAGAAGCGAGTGCCCAGCGGCTGGTGACAGTGCCCCGGTCGCGGAAGAATGAAACGATCACGTTCATCGCCGCGCCGAACCCGATCGCCACGAGCAGCCCCCAGGCCTGGAACGATGCGACAAAGAAGTAGTCCCGCTCGCGAACCTCGCGCTCGAGCGTTTGCCCCGGGTGAATGGAGTATCCGTACTTGAAGTTCAGATAATAGATGAGCCCCACGGTCATGGTGCCCAGCAGGACGGTGGCGCCCGCCGCCGCCTCCTTGTCGCGCTCCCAGAGAGTGACCAGCCCGGCGAGCCCCAGCAGGGTGAAGAGACCCGTCGCGAACTTGCCGAACCAGGCACAGCTTGCGCCCAGTCCCCGGGTACAATCGCCGGCGAATTGCCAGGTGAAATATTGCCAGTAGTTCTGGATCTGGGAAAGAAAATCAGCCTGCCGCTGGAAGACCGACGGTTTCCCGTATTGCTTGCGCTGCAGCACATCGAGGAGCGCCTGCCAGGAGGTCGGCTCGCCTTCGTTGATGGGCGGGTAGTGCCCCGAACGTATCAGCAGGAAGAAATAATTGAGGCTGACTCCAATGATGACCGCGGCGAGCGCGAGATAGAGCGGTGACTGGGTAAACTCGGACCGGTCCACGAACCAGGTATAGGCAAGAAGCCCGAGGATGACGGCCATGATGGCGAGACCGGTTCCGCTCGCGCCAATTTCAGTCCACGACCCGCTTACGCCGAGCATCAGGGCGAATCCCATGATGAGCACCCACGGACGGACTGCTTCACGCCAGTTGGTCCAGACCACATACACCGCGATGGTGGGCGCGACGAGAACGCCCATCATGTGGTTGGTAGAGCCGAGCGCGATCACATAGGCGATGAGGACCAGCATGCGGTCGCGGCGCGGACCCGAGCCCATATCTCCCCAGCGCACGATGAGCCAGAGACTCAAGGATACCGACAGCAGTGAAAGCGTGTAGACCTTCTCGTTCACCGTAGACTGGTTCCACACCGTCCAGGCCATGGCGCCCACGAGGGTGCCGGCGGCCGCGCATGCCAGTCGAGCCCAGCGCACCGACACCACCGAACGGAGCCAGCGCTCGGCAACCAGGAACCAGAGTGCTGCGGAGCACGCGCTGGTCACCGCCGCGAACAGATTGATGCGAACCGCGTACGAAGACGAGAGTGGCAGGGCGCCGAACGTATGGGCAAGAACGTTGAACAGCGGATTCCCCGGTGGGTGCGGAATTCCCAGCACGTAGGCCGAGGCGATGTATTCCGAGGTATCCCAGAACGCTGTTGTAGGAGCGAGCGTGGCGATGTAGATCGCCAGGATTACGACTCCGATGAGGGCGGCCCACCCGTAGGGCGGAGATGAGGATTCCTGCGTTTCGGTTGCGGTCATTCAGCCAGGACTGCGTAAAAGGGGAGTGAACACTTGAACTGCCGCCTGCCGGCCGGCAATATCGGCGCTAATGCCGGAACTGCCGCTTGCCAGTGACGATCATCGCAATATCGTGCCGGTCAGCGGCGGCGATGACTTCGGCATCGCGCACCGAGCCGCCGGGCTGAATGATGGCGGTCACTCCCGCCTCCGCCGCTTCGTCGACTCCATCCGCGAAGGGGAAGAATCCATCCGATGCGAGGACGCTTCCCTCCGGGTCGTGGCCCTGCTGCCGGGCCTTGTGCACCGCAAGAAAGGAGCTGTCCACCCGGCTCATCTGTCCTGCCCCTATGCCGATCACCATTTCGTCTCTGGCGAGAAGCACCGCGTTGGACTTGACCATGCTGACGGCGCACCAGGCAAAGTGAAGGTCGCGAATTTCTCCGGGCGTCGGCTGTCGAGCAGTGGGGACCTTCCACGACGTATCAGTCCGGTCGAAGGCGAACCGGTCCTGCACCAGGAATCCGCCTCGCACCGTCTTGAAGTCAAGGCCCTGGCGGCTCTGCCCGATGGGGAGCTCGACAATACGGACGTTCTTCCTGGTCTGAAAGATTTCGAGGGCATCATCATGAAAGGACGGTGCTACCACCACTTCGACAAAGAGATCTCGTATCGCCAGCGCGGTGGCCTGGTCGACCACCGTGTTGATGGCGATCACGCCACCGAAGGCCGATTGCGGGTCGGTTGCCAGCGCACGGGTAAATGCCTGTTCTGGCGTGGCGCCGAGTGCGATGCCGCAGGGGGTGGTGTGCTTGATGATCACGCAGGCCGGTTGGTTCTGCCACAGCGAGACCGCCGCCATCCCGGCATCGAGATCGAGCAGGTTATTGAAGGAGAGTTCTTTCCCGTGCCGCTGTTTGAGATCCTTGATCCCGCGCGGTTCCTCAGTCACGTAGAGTGCCGCGCGCTGCCCGGGATTCTCACCATAGCGGAGCACCTGGGCCCGCTTGAGAGAAATACCGAGGTTGCTTGGCAGCCCGTCTTCCCGGGGCGTGAGGAACGAGGCGATCGCCGCGTCATAGTCGGCGGTATGGGCAAAGACCTTGGCCGCGAGCTGCCGGCGTACCGTGCTCGAGACCTCACCACCCTTGAGTGCCTCGATGAGGACCGGGTAATCGGCGGGATCCACGATCACCAGGACATGAGAATGGTTCTTGGCGGCCGAACGAAGCATCGAGGGGCCACCGATATCAATGTTCTCGATTGCGTCCTCGAAGGTGACATCAGCTTTCGCGATTGTCGCCTGGAACGGATAGAGATTGACGGCAACCAGGTCGATCGGCGTGATACCATGTTGCTTGAGGGCTGCCTGGTGCTCCGCAAGATCCCGTCGCGCCAGCAGTCCGGCGTGAATCGCGGGGTGCAGCGTCTTGACTCTGCCATCGAGGATTTCGGGGAAACCGGTCACCTGGTCGACCGGGGTAACCGGCAGACCAGCAGCCCGAAGCGTCGAGGCCGTACCCCCCGTCGAAATAATTTCCCAGCCGAGTTCAGTGAGTGCGCGGGCAAAGCCCACGATCCCTCTTTTGTCGCTTACCGAGATTAACGCGCGTGGCACAGGTCGCTTCCGTAAACAAAGTTGATGCTACGAGACCATCTGAATGCGAGTGACGCGTATTTCCCCTGAACCCGGGATGCCATGCGGTTCATACAGTGAAAGGGACCGGGTGGCCCGCCTCGGCAGCCGCCAGGACCGCCGCAGGCAACAACCGATGTTCCGCCTTCAGCACTCGCTCCGCAAGGCTATCTACCGTGTCGTCCGGTTTCACCGGAACCCGGATGCGTCCCAGAACGGCTCCGCGATCGTACACTTCATCCACCAGGTGAACCGTTGCCCCTGTTTCCACCACTCCGCGTGCCAGGACTGCCGCGTGCACCCGTTTGCCATACATCCCGGCTCCGCCAAAATCAGGTAGAAGTGCCGGGTGGATATTGATGATGCGCCCGCGATACGCTTGCACGACCTCGGCAGGAACCAGCTTGAGATAGCCCGCCAGGGCAATGAGGTCGATGGAGGAGGATTCGAGATGGCCAAGCCACTCGGTTCCACTCGCCGGATTCTCAAGCACGACGGCTCGAATGCCGTGCCGAGCGGCGCTATCGATTCCCCCTGCACCAGGTTTGTTGCTGATGACCAGTGCCACCTGGGCGGGTGCCCCATCCTGGAGCGCATCGAGGAGTGCCTGGAGATTGCTTCCCCGGCCGGAAACCGCCACGGCTACCCGCATTGGCATCGCGAGAAGATAAACCGGCGCGCTACTTCTCCAAAGCACGGCGAGGACACGACGTAGACCTCCTTCAACGTGGCGCGGCTCACCCGAATTACGGGCTGAGGACCAGGCTGACGGCTGCCGCCAGATCCGGTGCTGTCGCGAATTCATGTTGAGAGACATTTTCGTCGTCCCTGCCCGTCAGCAGGACGCCGCGGCCTCCCATGCTGCCAGCCGGAAGCACATCACGCAGCTGATCGCCGATCCACCAGCTTCTTGTAACGTCTATCGGGAAACGTCCGGCGGCCTGCTGATAGAGGAGTGTCCCCGGTTTTCGGCACAGACAAGGTCCCGTGATCTCCGGCAGATGGGGACAGAAGTAGTGCGCATCGAGATGGGCTCCTTCGTTTGCCAGGAGTTCGTCCAGCCGCTGCTCAGTCGCTCGATAATCCTGGACCGTCATGAGACCCCGCGCGATACCCGACTGATTCGTGACCACGATCGCAAGGACGGTCGCGGCATTGAGTCGCCGCACGGCATCGGCCGCTCCCGGGAGCAACTGTACGAGGGCCGGGTCGCGGAGGTATCCCGGGTCCTCTATGAGAGTCCCGTCGCGATCCAGAAAGACGGCCCGGTGAAGAGTGCTCAATGATGCCCGGTGAGATCGTTGCTGTCGGGAGAACTATTCGGAAAGTGCGACATGGACGGCCTCGGCGACGCCGGCAAACGTAGCTTCCGGCAGGGTTCGGGGATCGAGCACGACGTGACCTTCGTGAATCCGGGTGATCACCGAGGGTGATCCTATTCTGAGCCTGAGGGCGAGGCCATCGCTGCCGAGTGCGCCAGCGGAGAGAACAACGAGGAACGTCGCAAGCTTCGCATTGGGAAATGATCCACCTCCCACTGCCGAGAAACCGGGTATCACCCGTGGGTCGCAGAGCGAAGGAAGATGCCGGGCCAGCATCGTGGCACTGGCTTTCATTGTCTCAGGCGTCGAATGGAGCATGGCAAGGACCGGAATCTCCCGAGCGGCTTTCGCGGGATCGCGGTACAACGCGAGCGTGGCTTCAAGTGCCGCCAGGGTCATCTTGTCGGCCCGGAGCGCCCGCGCGAAGGGATTCTGCCGGCAGCGATGGATCAGATCACGAGTGCCTGCCAGGCATCCTGCCTGAGGTCCACCAAGGAGCTTGTCTCCGCTGAAGAGGACAAGATCCGCTCCGGATTCAACCGCCTCCTGCACGCGCGGTTCACCGGTCAGTCCCAGATGGCTGAGATCCGCGAGCAGGCCACTGCCGACATCGTAGATGTAGGGAACTTCGAATTCGTGCGCGAGGCGCGCCAGCTCGAGCGGTGTCGGCGTGTGGACGAATCCCACCTGCTCGAAGTTCGACCGGTGAACCGTGAGTATGGCGCTGGCGCCCGCTTCGAGGCCACGCCGGTAGTCGTCCAGATGCGTGCGGTTCGTGGTGCCGATTTCGTGAAGGACGGCTCCGCTCTTCTCCATGATCTCCGGGATGCGAAACGCGCCCCCGATCTCGATCAGCTCGCCCCGGGAGATGAGGACTGGCCGCCCTTTTGCCAATGCGTTGAGCGCGAGCACCAGCGCACCGGCCGCATTGTTCACGACGAGACCGTCTTCCGCGCCGGTCAACTCGGAAAGGAGTCGGCGGCAATGGTCCGCCCGATGGCCCCGGGTTCCTGAGTGAAGATCATATTCCAGCGCGCTGTAACCGCCGGCAATGGCGTGGACGGCCTCGATCGCGGAAGGCGCCAGCGGTGCGCGCCCCAGGTTCGTGTGCAGCACGACCCCGGTTGCATTGAGCACTGGCCTGAGTGAGGCTGCCGCGCGACGCTCGATCCGTTCGGCAATGTCGGCCGCCCAGTTCTCCGGTGGACCGCTTCGCAGCCGACGTGCGGCATCCACCGCTTCGCGCGCGGCACGCACGACCATCTCGCGAGGGGCCCGGGCCAGAATCGGCGCGAGCTCGGGCTCGCGAAGCAAGCCATCGACCGAGGGAAGCAGACGACGCTTGTCCGCCATTACGGCTTCGGCGCTGGTGGAATGGAGTCGGTGCGCGTGGAATTGCGGGTGGAATCAGTCCGGATTGAATCCGGCGAAGCCGCGAGTGAGTCTGCGGCGGGCGGCGGCTTCACCGGAATATTGAGCAGCTGGCGTGAATCGGAAGGAACCCGGCTGACGTTGCGAACCCCCGTGACGAACACGACATACCTGGTCCCGGGCTTCAGGATACCCGCGACTCGGACGACCAGTTTGTCCGTGAGAGGCGGTCGTTGCGACATGATCGCCTTGACGGAATCATCCTGGGCGCGATTTCCGCCCTGCTTCATCCGCTCCTGCGCCGCCGCTCGCGCCGAATCGAGGGCCATTCTCCCGCTGTCCGCCGCAGCTGCAGTGTCTCCGGCCCCCGCCGAGTCGGCCGAGGCACGGAGCTGAGTCTGAATGCGGTCATCGAGCACGCGCGTCAGAAGCGTGGTGACCGGAACAGAAGTGGAATCTGGAAGCTCGAGGACCCGGGCATTCGTGCTGTCGAACTCCTGGAAAGGATCGAGCGGCTGGCTGAACGTCAGCTCCGCCGCGGCGCTGTCCAGCGGTGCAGCACCGGTGAGTCGCGGACCGACCGTATCGTGTGGCGCGGCCCAGAGTGTTGCGACATTTTCGCTGTCCGGCTGCACGCGTGTGGTATCGTAGTTGTCCCGGAAGTCCCGTTTGAGATTTCGATTCTGATCTATGACACCGTAGACCAGGTACTCTCCACGGGGCAGCGGGCCAATCTCAAAATGCCCACTGGAATCCGTAAGCGAGCGATAGGACAGCGAATCCGGAAGCAGGAGCGCTTCAACCATGGCCAGACGCGCCGGGTGCCCAGCCTGCCAATCGATGACGGTGCCGCGGAGTGTGCGGGTCGGGAGCGGCGCCCCGGTCGAGAAGGTGACCACCGCTCCCGAGTCGAGCCGGTTCCGCTGGATATCCATTACACCGGGGCGAAGCTCAATCCGGTACACCCGGCCGGGTTTCCATCCTTCGCGTGGCGCAACCGCCAGGGAAGTTCGTTTCCAGCTGATGTGCGGTACTAATGAAGTGGGACTTAGAATAATGAGACGTTCCAGATCGCTGGTACCCAGCCCCAGGCTGGCCTGGGTTCCCTCGGAGATAACCTCGTCAAACTGGAATTCAACCGATCCCTTGAAATCGGGAATGACGGCGATGGAATCGGGGCGTGTGCCCAGAAGCACAGGGGGAGTTCGGTCGGGTGGGCCACCGGGCGGCGCTTCGATTTTTGCGCATGCCGCGATTGCGATCAGGAGCAGGGCGACCAATGATGGCAGGGCGGCACGGTGGGATGTACGGAAAGGCGACGAATGTGGCCTCACCGCCCGCAGAGATTTCACTTGAGACAGCCGAGCCGTCCGAGTTTGGCGCGAAGCACATCGGCCTGTTCGCGCCAGTCCGAAAGCTTCTGCCGCTCGCGTTCGACGACTGCCGCGGGCGCGCGGGAGACGAACTGCTGGTTTGCCAGTTTCCCGTTCTGATTCTCGATCAGCTCCTCGAGCCGATCGTGCTCACCCTGAAGCCGCTCGCATTCGCGCTCGAGGTCGATCGCGTCTCCCAGCGGCACCAGCGCCGAAGAGCCATCCGAAAGCACGGCGGTTGCACCGGTTTCGCCGCTGGTATCGCCCAGCTCGAGCGACGACAACTTCGCCAGCCTCGTGATGGTCACGTGCTCGGCCTTGAACGCACGGCTCGCCACGCGAGACATGCCGGAAACGACCGCGCGAATCGGCTGGCCCGGCTGCACGCCGTAATCCGCGCGAATACTCCGAATGCCGCTGACGAGCTCCTGGACCAGTCCGAATTCGCGAAGCGCCAGTGGATCCGGGGCGCGGCGATCGGGCCGCGGCCATGGTGCTCGACTGATACTCGCATCGGGGGGACGCGCCGGAAGGCGCTGCCAGAGCGACTCGGTCACAAACGGCATAATGGGGTGAAGCAAGCGCAGCGCGACATCGAACGTGGAGGCGACCACTGCGCGAGCCACATCCCCGCCCTCCACGTCCCCGTACAGGCGAGGTTTGATCTGTTCGATGTACCAGTCGGCGAGATCGCTCCAGATAAAATGATAGAGCGCGCTCGCGGCGTCGTTGAACCGGTAGCGCTCATAGGCTTCTGTGGCGGCAATGACCGTCGCATCGCAGCGCGCGATGATCCAGCGATCGGCGAGCGACAGCTCATCCTTGCGCACGACCCCGGGACGATCGCCGGCCAAGGGACGGACCGGTCCCCCGAGGTTGCCCAGGATGAAACGCCCCGCGTTCCACAGTTTATTGGCGAAGTTCCGGCCAGCGGCGAACGAACTCTCGAGATCGGCCGGGTCGAGAATCAGATCGGTTCCAACAGCCATCCCTGACACCACGGTGTACCGCAGTGCATCCGCGCCGTACCGCTCGACGACCTCGAGCGGATCAATGCCGTTCCCCAGCGATTTCGACATCTTGCGATGCTGCGTGTCCCGAACAGTGCCGTGGAGATAGACGGTGTCGAAGGGGATCTCTCCCATGAACTCGAGCCCGGCCATGACCATGCGCGCAACCCAGAAGAACAGAATCTCCGGGGCCGTGACGAGGGTATTCCCCGGGTAGTACGCGCGCAGGTCCGCGGTCTCTTCCGGCCATCCCAGGCTGCTGAACGGCACCAGCCACGAGGAAAACCAGGTGTCCAGCACATCTTCGTCCTGGCGAACGGTTCCGCCGCATGCCGGACATTGGGCAAGATCGGTTCGGCTGGCGGCAACGAATCCGCAGCTCGAGGCTTCACAGTAAAACACCGGAATGCGATGGCCCCACCAGAGCTGTCGCGAGATACACCAGTCGCGGATGTTTTCCATCCATTGCGCATACTCGTCGCCGCGGCGCTCGGGAATGAAGCGAAGCTTTCCCTTGCGATAGGCCGCGAGGGCAGGTCTTGCCAAAGGCTCCATGCGGACGAACCACTGATCTGAAAGTCGCGGCTCGATGATTGTTTCGCAGCGGTAGCAATGCCCCACCGCGTGCCGATGGTTCTCCACTTTCTCCAGCAGCCCCAGGTCCTTGAATGCCTGGACCACGCGCTTCCTCGCGTCGAAACGATCGAGTCCCCGGAAAGCATCGGGGGCCGCATCGCTGACACGTGCTTCCGGCGTGAAGATGTCGATGCTCGGCAAGCTGTGGCGCTTGCCGATATCGAAATCGAGCGGATCGTGCGCTGGCGTCACCTTGACGGCCCCGCTGCCAAAGGCGGGATCTATTCCGCCATCGGCAATGATGGGAATCTGGCGCCCGGTCAGGGGCAGATCTACCAGTTTTCCAAGTAGAGCGGTGTAGCGCTCATCGTGAGGGTGGACGGCGATGGCGGTATCGCCCAGCATGGTTTCCGGCCGGGTGGTTGCAACAGTGATATGGCCGCTTCCGTCTGCCAGCGGATATCGCAGATGCCAGAGATGTCCGTCTACCTCTTCCTTTTCAGCTTCTTCGTTGGAAAGTGCGGTGAGGCATCGCGGACACCAGTTGATGAGGTAATGACCCCGGTAGATGAGCCCCTTCTCATAGAGCCGCACGAAAACTTCGCGCACGGCCCGTGACAGGTCTTCATCCAGCGTGAAATAGGTGCGTGACCAGTCGCAGCTTGACCCGATCGCCTTCAACTGATCCAGAATGGTTGCGCCGGTCCTGTCGACATACTCCCACACCCGTTCGACGAAGGCTTCGCGACCAAGATCAAACCGGGTCTTCCCCTCTCTGGCGAGAAGCTTCTCGACCACGTTCTGGGTGGCAATGCCGGCGTGGTCGGTCCCGGGCAGCCACAGGGTATCCTTGCCGCGCATCCGCTCGAAGCGCACCAGGACATCCTGGATGGTGTTATTGAGACCATGCCCCATATGCAGGTTGGCGGTCACATTGGGCGGGGGCATCATGATGACAAAGCGCTCGGACCCTGCTCCCGATGCCTCGAAGAGCCGGTGTTCCATCCACCAGTGGTAGAGCGGAGCTTCGATGTTGGCTGGGTCGTACTGCGGGGCCAGCGGGGTGCTCATGCGGATTGATCCGTCAGCGAACGTGTCGGTTTGAGGTTCTTGTCGTCTTCGCCCTGCACCAGAATGGAATTCACCACCCGCTCCACTCCGGGCACGGCAGCGGCAAGGCGGGCGGCCCGCGCACGGATGGCTCGGGTAGGCACCCAGCCGTGCAGCTCCACCACGCCCGCCATCACCCCGATCACGACGATCTTGAAGTGGTGCAGGTCAGAGGTATCAATCGCGGCCTGGGTATCCCGCATCGTCGTCGATGTTCTCCGGGCCGGAGGAGCCGCCAACTTCTTCCATTTACCAATGGCGTTTCGCACCCGTGCAGGTCCGCTCTTTCCCAGCCAGGCAGACAGCAACACCCCGCCGACCAGGCCGATTGCCGCTCCGGCAAGCGTCCAGCCGAGGACTTCCCCTGCGGAGAGTTTCTCGTTACGAGGCACCTGATCTCCTGGTGTTCGGTGATGCGGCTACGAGGCCTTGAACTTAATGGAGTAACATGCTCAGGTGAACTGATTTCAGCCGTGTCGCGCCGACAGCTGGCGGATCGTTCTCGATTTAGATACGCGCTGTTAGGTTTGGTGCAACGCCGGCGGTGTAGGCCGGGCACCAGGTCCTCGCTATCCCAGCCAATGCCATGACTCGCGAAGATGATGCGCGCCTTTCCCTGCGGGAGATGAGCCGCTGGCTCGTTCCTCTCGCCATGGTCATTCTCGGCCTCGTCCTGTTCTTCCTGCTTCGCAACCGGACCAGCGACATGGCTTCTCCAGTCCACGTCGAGACAGACACACCATGAGCGCCATTCGGATCACACTCCCTGATGGGAGTGTGCGGGAAATGCCACGCGGGTCAACCAGCCGTCAGATCGCTGAAAGCATCGGTCCCGGGCTGGCGAAGGCGGCGCTGGCCGCTCGGGTGGATGGCGCCCTGTGGGATCTGGATCGACCGGTCGACCACGATGCCTCGCTCGCCATCATCACCGAGAAGGATCCGGTGGCGCTGGAACTCTTACGCCATTCCTCGGCTCACATCATGGCGACCGCGGTCCGGGAGCTCTTTCCCAGTGCTGCGATCGGCTTCGGGCCGGCTATCGAGGATGGGTTTTACTACGATTTTCAGGTCGACCGGCCGTTCACTCCGGAAGACCTGGCGAGCGTCGAAGCCAGGATGGTTGAGGTCGCCGCGCGGGACTATGCGTTCACCCGCGAAGTGGTCGATCGGCACGAGGCGAACCGCCGCTTCTCCGATGACCCACTCAAGCTCGAGCGCATCGCCGAGCTGGGTGATGACGAAACCATCACGGTCTATACCGATGGACCGTTCGTCGACCTCTGCCGGGGCCCCCACATTCCGAGCACGAGCCGGCTCAGGCATTTCAAGCTGCTCCACTCGGCCGGCGCCTACTGGCGGGGTGATGAACACCGGCAGATGCTCCAGCGGATCTACGGCACAGCCTGGTTCAAGAAAGAAGATCTCGACGGGTATCTCCACCGGCTGGAAGAAGCCCGCCGGCGTGATCACCGGGTAATCGGTCGCCAGCTCGATCTCTACTCGATTCAGGAGATTGTCGGACCGGGGCTGGTCTTCTGGCATCCAAGGGGCGCCATCATCAAATGGCTGCTCACGCGTGAGGTAGAGAACGACAATGTCGCCTGCGGCTACGATCTGGTGTATACGCCGAACGTGACGCGGGAGGAGCTTTTCCGGATCTCGGGGCACATTCCCCTGTACGAAGCCAACCAGTATCCCCCGATGGGTGCCGGGCACGAAGAGTCGGAGGATGTCCGCTATCGGGTCAAACCGATGAACTGCCCCATGCATTGTCTCATCTACAAGAGCCAGCAGCGGAGTTATCGGGACCTTCCGCTCCGCCTCTCCGAGGTGGCGAACGTCTACCGCAATGAACGATCAGGTGTGCTCCATGGATTGTTGCGCGTGCGCGGCCTCTGCATGGATGACGCGCACATCTTCGCCGCGCTCGATCAGGTCGAAGACGAAATCTTTCTCTGCCTGGACCAGGTCGACCGGCTCGTCCGGCAGACTTTCGGGTTCGAGCTGGATTTTGAGGTTTCCACCCGTCCCCCGGAGCGCCTTGGCGACGATGCCATCTGGGACCAGGCCGAGGCGATTCTCAAGTCAGCCCTCGACCGCAAAGCGATTCCCTTCCGAATCGATGAAGGCGGCGGAGCGTTCTACGGCCCCAAGATCGACATCAAGTTCAAGGATGCCATCGGACGACTCTGGCAGGGTCCTACCATTCAGCTCGACTTCAATCTGCCGGAACGGTTCCAGCTCGAATACACCGGCCCCGACAACAAGCCGCACCGGCCAGTCATGGTCCATCGTGCAATCTACGGAACGCTGGAGCGGTTCATCGGAAATCTGATCGAGCACTTCGCCGGGGCGTTTCCGGTGTGGCTTGCGCCCGAGCAGGTCCGGGTCATTCCCATTTCGGACGTGCAGGCGCCGGCCGCCAGGGCTATCGTCGCCCGTCTCAAGGCAGCTGGCCTTCGGGCGCATCTGGACGAGCGCAATGAAACACTCAACTACCGGGTGCGCGAAGGAGAGGTTCAGAAGATTCCTTACATGGCGGTGGTCGGACAGCGGGAGGCAGAATCCGATGCGATTGCCCTGCGGATCCGGGGAGCTGGGAAGAAGCAGGATGTCGTGGCAGTGGACGCATTTATAGACCGGATCCGGTCGGAAGTGAGTGCCCGGGCTATGGCACCCTGATCGTTCGACAGGGGTCGGCCGGGACAACCCGGCAGGGGATTGCGCGTCCGGTTATCTTTGTAGCTGTTGTCGTCCCGGTCAGAGATTCCACTTCATCCAGTTTCGGTCGTAAGTCGGTCAAGTTATTGTCAATTAGCTGGTTATGGTTTTCCACAGATATTGGCTGCATCCCCGGCTGGGATCGTTAGCCCGGTACAACGGACGACGCCGGACGAGCGAACACGCACCGGAGCGCAGGCCAGGCGTCCTTTTATGGAGGCAGGGATGAGTGAAGCAAAGCAGGCTCAGAAGAGAGAACGGGCAGCGCAGTTTCCATTCGGCGGTCCTCTCGCTGAGGTCTCGAGCCCGGCTTACGGGCCCCTCGACATCCAGTTCGAGAGCGCCTTCGACTGTGCGACCTACATCGTCACCGCTGAGAAACTCCCTACCAAGAACGCGAAGAAGTACAAGGAGCTGATGGAGTACCTGAGCAGCACGACCGGCTGCGACGATGAAGAAGTGATCGCGCACGGGAACAAGGTGCGTGGGCTTCTGTATTTCAGTCTCGAGTCACTCCGGAACAAGGGCACGGTGGTGGGGAAGGAAAAGGTCAAGTATCCCATGCCCAAGGTTCGGCCGGCCTTTTAGGTTATCGCCGCGAAACGTTGGGAGTAGGATCGGGGGAGGGCGTTGGTGCCCTCCCTTTCTGCTGGACACTCCGCGGTCTCCTCTCGCCAGGAACAACATTGCGGAAAATCATCCTGCTGCTCATCCTGATCGGCGCCGGTGCGGCTGCGTGGTATGTGGGCAGGCACCGGTATCCATCCTCGCGGGTGAACGTCAATGGACGAGCCTACGACATTATTATTTATGATCGCGCCTGCGACGGTCCCCGCATGTGTGTCGCCCAGATTGTTTTTCTGTCCGGGACCACAGACTCGATGGCCCTTATCGCCGAAGGGAAAGGTCTTCTTCCCTGGGTGGAGACCCATGCGATGGAACCTGCCGATCGCGGCGTAACCCTCGTCGCGCTCCAACCCGGCTTTCTCCACTTGCTCGCTCCTCGTGCTGCTCACGGCTTCATGTACGGCTTCCTGGGAAAGGATGACTGGCAGTATCTCGGCCGGCGGGATATTGGGCCCGGGCTTCGAGCGGTCCTCGAGTAGATGCACGAGTTCTCCGGTTTTTCTCGCGCGAGCCTGACCGCCCCGGCGGCGATCAAGACTGGCGTCGTGCTCCTGCTCAGCCTTTTAGTCTCCCGGTTCGGCAAGCCATGGCTCGCCGCCGTACTCCTGTCTGCTGTGCTTGTGGCTTTCGATATTCGAGATCACGTGGGTTTTGTGCCGGTCCTTGTCCGGGCCCTCATCTTCCTTGTACTCGCAGGCTCGATATTCTGGCTGATCGAGCGGGCCGAAAGCCTGGTGCTCGCTGCCATCATTGGCCTGACGACCGCGGCCGTCCTCATCTATCTCGTCTGAGCCAGGCCCGATGCCGCTCTATCGTGTTCACATCGTCGGTCGGAGCATTATGCTGGAGGTGGACGGGAAGCGCGAGCTGCATGGCTTCACCACGACAAGGACTCTGGAGGCTGCCG
>JBDTQP010000053.1:0-15080 GCA_039932125.1 Gemmatimonadota bacterium | reverse complement strand
GGACCGGGAAGCTCGACTGCGGGTAGATGCTACTCAATTGAAACGCTTTGGGTAAGCAGTGGTCCACCGGAGCCGGTCAATGGAGATTCTGGGCGCCGGTTACCTCCACGGTCACCGTGTCGAGTTCGCCCAGGCTGGTCCGGGCAACGAACGCGGTTGTTCCGGGAGTGAGGGTCCAGCGTTCATCGGAAAAGGGCCGCCCGTTCACAGTCCAATGCACCCTTACCGGATCGTTTCGTGAAGTACGCAGCGCAATGGTCGCATACCTGCCGTCTACACCTGGTGGAATCTGGTAGTGATCGCCATCGATGGGAGACGTGATGCGAAAGGGGCCGGTAGCGCTATCCGGCGGAGGCCCATCTGCCGCGTACGCACCAACGGTGAGCGGTTCATGCTTCGACCATTCGCTGTACACGGCCGGCAGCACGACACCATCGCGCCGGTGCCAGTCGCACACGCGTTCCGGCATGGTTCCCGGCGAAAACCATTCGACGGTATGCGGACAGAATGGCCCGGCACGGAGTCCCGAGAGCCGGCAGATGGTCGCAGGAACGGCACCGGTTCCTTCCGGTCCTGGGAGCACACCCGGCGGGTAGCGATCCGCCGTGACCAGGATAATGCGGTGCAGCAGTGGTCCAGCTCCCGTAATACCGCTGACCCGATTCATCGGTCGTCCGCTGAAATCGCCGACCCAGACGGCAGCGGTGAAATTGCCCGTCGTGCCGACCGCCCAGTTGTCGGTAAAGTGGCGGCTCGTTCCCGTCTTCGCGGCGACCGGAAAAGGAAAATCGAATGGTGTCTCCAATCCAAATCCCGGGATACGCGCAACCGGGTCCTGGAGCACATCGAGCACCAGCGCGGCGGATCGTTCGCTCATGACCCGGCGCGCCGCACTCGCGGCGCTCCCCCGATCGCGATCCGTATACCAGGTCGTGTACGGTCTCCACACTCCTCCATTCGCGATCGAACGGTATCCATTCGCGAGTTCAAGAAGTGTCACATCACCATTGCCGAGCGCCAGGCCCAGCCCATAGTAGGCGGGGCTGTGCGTCAGGCTTTCAAAACCAGCATTGTGAAGCGTGCCGAGCAACGCTGCCGCGCTCAATCGGTTCGTCAGCTCAACGGCCGGGATGTTGTACGAGCTGGCCAGGGCTTCCCGTGCGCGAACCGGTCCGTGAAACCGGCGATCATAGTTGCGCGGTTGATACGGACCAACGGAGGTCACATAGGTCTGGGCTATATCGGGAAGCACTGTGGCCGCGGTATATCCCCGGTCAAAGGCGAGTCCATATAGAAAGGGCTTGAGCGTCGAGCCTGGCTGCCTCGGCGAAATCACCATGTCCACCTGCCCCGCGGTATCAGCCCAGAAATCCGGCGAGCCCACCCACGCCAGTACTTCGCCGGTCGCATTGTCGAGGACGACGGCGGCCGCGTGCCTGGCTCCTTCTTTATAAAGCTGTTCGACGGTGTGACGCACTTCCGATTCAACGGCCGTTTGCAGCGCGAGATCGAGCGACGTCCGACGAGATCCACCGGTCGCCCCAGGTGTGGAGTCATCCTCCGCCAGCAGTCGAGACGTGAAGTGCGGTGCCAGGAATGGGGCATTCGCCCGGGTGAGCAGGACCGGCTCATCCGATGCATGTGCCGCTTCCTCCGCCGTGGCGTAACCCGTCGCCTGCATCCGCGTGAGGCCGAGCGCTCGACGCTGCGTGGCCCGGGAGGGGGACACTATGGGATTGCTGCTGGAAGGTGAGCGGGCAAGGCCGGCGAGGAGCGCCGCCTGCCCGATGCTTAGATCATCAGGGCCGCGGCTGAAGTAAAGCTCTGCCGCCGCGGCAACCCCCACTGTCCCCTGGCCAAGCGGGACCCGGTTCAGGTACTGCTCGAGAATCGTGTTCTTGCTCAGGTGCGCCTCCAGCCGGATCGCCTGCACGGCCTGCCACACCTTGCCCGGCCAGTTTCGCGGTGTGCCGTAGAAGAGCCGTGCGAGCTGCATGCTGATAGTGGACGCGCCGGACACAACCCGGCCGCCGCGAAGGTTGTCACGCAACGCCCGCCCGATCGCGCGCGGGTCAATACCATGATGCTGATAGAACCGGTGATCCTCGACGGCAACGAAGGCGGCGATCACATCAGCATCGACCTGTTCGAGCGGCGTCCACTGCTCGCGCGAGCCTTCAGCGCTCCGCGTGCTGCGAAGCAGAAGACCATGCCGATCCTCTAGCTGCACCCCGCCACCTGTCCCCCGCGATATAAGCTGAGGCGGCAACGGCCAGAGCACGTACGCCGTCGCGCTCACCATCATTAAAGCGAGCGCCAGGAGCGCGGCGCGCGACAATCGCCGGATCCAGCGCCTTGGCTGCTGGCTAGTCTCTAAGCTCTTATTGACAGGTGTCATTGTTAACATGAGAATGTGCCCGCCACTTCCGTGAGTGCTTTTCCCTGTGGCTACCGCTTCTGTTTCACGGTAAACACTCCGCCATCACTCCGCCCATGTACCCCCGGATTGTACATCTCCTCCGCATGCGCCGGCGGACGGGTAAAGACGCCCGGCGTCGTCGCACGCGCCACATAAGTGGCCGTATACGTCCCCTGCCAGAGCGTGGCCGCCGAGTAGATCACGCGATCGTCGCGCAGTTCCTTGTGATCAAACGGGGACCACCAGCCGGAATCCCAGCTGCCATAGTTCCAGTGATACCCCGGTGATTCTTCAGTTCCTTCCTCTGGCTGGTCCTCCCGGGCCAGGTCGGGTTCCGTGAGACCGATGCCCGGCGGTGCGGCAGTTCGCAGTGTCAGGTCGATCGCTTCGAGTCCGGCCGGCAAGGCGTCATCGAGCACCACGAAATGGCGGGTTGCCGGCACGGTGATTCGCAGGCGAACCCGGACCAGATCGCCTTCCATGGCTTCGATGATTGGTTTGCCATCGGTGTATGACTCGTACCAGCGCTCGACGCTGATCCCGTTATCATCGGGCCGGACGGGTCTGTTGCGGGGAATTTCCCGGACCGAGAGATAGTAGTACACCGGCAGCCCTGCTCGTGACGCATGCAGGCCCAGCCGTAGTGAACGATGACCATTCTCATCGTTCAGCAGACCATCCAGAGGAATCACTGAGTCACGAAGACCAGGAACCGAGTCGACCTTGAAAATGGACCGGGTGCCACTGCTGATACTGAACCCCCGGGAAACACCACGCTTCTGCCGCCGTTCGTACGCTGCCAGCGCATAAACCATCGAACCATAATCCTGGGTGTTCCATTCATAGGGCCGGGCGATCCTGCCATATTCGACCAGGCTCTCAACCAGTGGGCCGACGATCGCATTGGCGGAGTCAACAGCCAGTACGGCCGTCAGCAATCGTGCCATTGGACGGATCGTAGACGAGAAATAGAATGGGTGAATGAGCGAATCCGGGATCACCGCCTTTCTCCCCTCGACCGTGACGGAGGTCAGAGCCTGCTCCAGCAGCGTCACTCCGGCCCGTCGGTCCCGGCGGCGCCCCAGGACTTCGGCTAGTCGCACCCGATCTTCCCAATCGAGCTGTGCCGCGTCGCGCAGCAGCTCGTTCTCGGCAGACACATCCGGCCTGCGTAACCGGCTCAGCAGATCAACGGCAGCGACCCGTTCGGCCAGAGTGGCCGCGTGGCGCCCATACCATTCCGCCACCGGAGATGCCAGGCCGGTACTACTGCTGAGCGATGCGGAGAGGTACGCGCCGAGCCGGGCCAGCACTGAATCGCTCACCACGACTCCGGCGTTCCGCGCCTCGAGAAACGCCAGCCCGGCATAAGCAGTGAGCCACGGGGTTGTCCAGTCCGAAGCTGCCCAGTAACCGATACCGCCATCCGGACGTTGACGCCGGGCCAGTGTCGCGACCGCAAGCTCGATATCTTCGCGTGCGTGCGGTGGTGCAATGTTCCCGGTACCGAGTCGTTTCTCCGCTCGGTAAAGCGCGATCAGCGGCAGCGCGGCACTCGATACCTGCTCGCTGCAGTAATACGGATATACCCGGAGCGAGCGGAAGGCGCCTCGGATGACGCTGAGCGGAGAACCGCCGAGGCTGAGCTCCAGGCGCGATCGGTCCGGATCGATGTCCGGAGGAAGGGTGAATTCAACGCTGGCGGAATCGCGCAGCATCCCGGCAATGGTGTGATATCGTGGACGGAACGCATCCTTCACGGCAAGACGGCTCTGCACCGCGTCCGCATCGCCCGCGCCAGTGACATCGAACCGCAATGTCGCGGAGTCAGTCTGCCGCCCGCGGAAGTTGAAGCGCACTTCCTTCCCGCGGCCAGCGTCCAGGACAGCCTGCTGATTTCGATCGCCCAGCAGATCGATACCGCTTGCATCAGCCTTGACCGTCACCGTTGGTGTTCCACCGGCTCGCTGGTTTATCACGACACCGGCGGTGAACTCATCCCCAGCGCGAAGGAACCGCGGCAACGCTGGCCGCGCCAGTAGCGGCCTTGTCACCAGCATTGAGGAATGGCCGCTGCCGTATCGGTCGCCGGTCGTGACAGCGACGGCCATGACGCGGAAGGTGGTGAGATTGTCCGGCAGCCTGGCTCGGGCAACGACGCTTCCGGTCGAGTCGGTCACCACCGAGCCGAGAAAGAACGCAGTAGTTTGAAAGCGAGAGCGCAGGATATCGCTGTTCCCTGCACCACCACCTCCCCCCGGTGAGCGAATGCCTTTTTCTCCCTCGGGCACCTGTGGCGCAACTGCTACCATGTTGCTCGCAAGTCGTAGTCCCAGCCCGCGCTCACGATAGATGAGATCGAGCGGGTCGGGAGTCTGATACCCGGTCAACGCGAGCACACCTTCATCCACCGCCCAGAGAGTCACTTCGCTTCGCTGTCCGCCGCCTTTGCCGTCGCGTACTCGAAGGCGCACGCGCGCGGTATCGCCCGGCCGGTATTCCGCCTGGACCGGCTCAACAGCAACGGTGAGCCGTTTGACCTCCGGCGTCACCCGGAGCTCGGCATAGCCAACGCGGATGGTCGGACGGCCAGGATCATCCAGTGCCCCCGGTTTGGCACTCCGTCCCCGGGCAACGATGATGGATACGTAGGCATTCGGGGCGAAGGCTTCGGTGATGGGGAACTTGAGCGTCGTCGACCCCGAGGTAAGATGGAGCCGTCGCTGCTCGAGGAGTCCTTCGCGCTCGACCGTGATCCACGCCTCTGCATCAGTAAAAGGCGAGGCAAAGAGGACCGTTGCAGTGTCGCCAACTGAATAGCGCTGGCGGTCCGCCAGCACATCCATCTTGAACCGGCTCTCATCGTTCCAGGGAACCCAGTCGCTTCCCGAGGCCCAGCGGATGAGGCTGGTGACCACGGGGCGCCGCTTGGCATCTTCTGCATTCAGCGTAATGACATAAATCCCGCCGGCACCTGGCGTGAAACCGCAGGACACCGGCTCGGCGCCCGTGGTCAGGTTGCAGCTCCCAACCGAATCGATCACCCACTCGCCGACATCGTCCGGCACACCGCCGCGCTCACGATGCACCTGGTGCCACTCGCGGCGTACGATGGTGCCCCGTACCCTTACTCCGCTTACGCGAGCACCGCTGGGTTTCACCGCCAGCACCGCAATACGCTGTGGTGAGCCGGCCGACCAGAAATACTCTTTCCCTTCCGGCCTGGCCGCGATATAAAAATCCGCCGGGTGGACCACGACCGATGTCGCGGCGCCGACAGCCTGGCGGTTCACATCGGTGACGACGGCCTCAATGGTGGCCAATCCGGCACGGCCGTTCATGTTTGCCGTGAGCGGCACCTCGATCTTGAAACGGCCGCTTGCGTCGAGCGTATCGGTTCCGCTCGCCAGGACGGTCACGCCAGGCTGCCGCGACCCCGATTCCCACCACGGATCCGATTCTCCGACGTAATAATCCTCAATCCCGGGAATAGACCCACCCCAGCCGCCCATCGGTTGCATACGCGCCGTCCATCCGATCGCCGCGCGTGCCATGGGCGCGCCAAAGAGATAGCGTGACTCCACGCTGGCGCTGAGCTTGTCGCCCGCGTACCGAGCTCCAGAATCGGCCGATACATTGACGAGGAACTCCGGTGGCCGGTACTCGGCGATGCGATACTGCGTGCTCGCGAGGTCGAGCCATTGATTGAGCCATTTGAACTCGACATTCACGTCGTAGTCGCCGAGGGGCACATCTTGCGGGAGACGAAAGACCTGGTCGGAAGTGCCAAACGAGGAAGGCGCCACCGTCTTCTGCATCAGGGTTCCGCCTTCGCGATCGTGAAAGGTCCAGCGAAGCGAATCCGTTCTGGCTGGCGCGCGCAGCTCGCCCAGGGGGCCGCGACGCATGATCGCCTTGACGTACACCGGCTCTCCCGGGCGATAAATGCCGCGCTCCGTGAATACGGCGCCGGCCATCGGAACGCGGTCGGCTTCCCAGGCGCTCCACACGTTGAACTGCCACGGGCTCAGATCGGGATCATACTGGTTTATTCCGACCATCGCGCGGTCGTTCCCCTGGCTTACCGTGACGTACGCCTCGAGGTTGCCGCCGCCATTCTCATCCCGAGCCGGCGCGGGCGACGCGCGATATCGTGGGAGGTGGGCTAGACCTGAACTGTCGGTCACCGCCGCCGCGAGCAATTTCCCCTGGCGGTCGCGCAGCTGAACGGTCGCCCGCGCCCGCGCGCGCCCATCGCTGGCACCGGTGACCCATACGGCTCCATCCTGCACGCCGATCCGGGCGTGAACGCCGAGATCGGTGACCTGGATCAGCGCCAGCGGCCCATAGCTTCGCGCGGCTCCTTCACTCACAGGCTGCTGTGGCGAGGAGACGCGAACAGCGATCAGCGTCGGGCTGCCGGGACGCTGGGCGTTGTAGATGGGGAGTGGAATCCCGAATATGCGCGCATGATCCCGTTCATTACGGACCGGGAACTGACGGGTGGTTGCCCCTTTTGAGATCCGCGGCCAGAGGTCATCCCATCCCCATTCCGAACGGGCGAGAAATTCCGCGGCGAGCGAGTCGGGTACGGGAGCGATGATAGCGGTGAGGGTATCCACGTTGATGTGCCGGACGGCAAGCGTGTGATAGCCGACCCGTTCTACCATCATCCGCCCGTAGCTGTAGTCGACGGTCGCGGGATAGCCACTGGTGAAAAAGGCGCTCACCGGATTTCCGCTCAAGGGCTGATCGAAGACATCGCGTAGCGAGGAATCGACCACCAGCGCATAGCCGGTCCTCGGCGCCAGCGTTGCGTCAAGTACCCAGTCCGCGTGCTCATCCGTCGTATCACTGATGGTGAACGGGACGGCCGGCTGCAGCCGGATGTGACGCATCACCTCGGCCCCTCGGACCGGGGTCGTGAACTTGAGCTCGATTGGACCGGTCGGGCATTCATCCCAGGCGCAGCTGGCATGGTCCAGCTTGAAATCGCCATAGGTCGCCAGCGAAAACCGTCGCGGCTCGGCAGCGCCTTCCTCCTCATCCAGAATAGAGGGAAGCACCAGCTCGCCTTCACAGCCACGCGGCAACGGCGACACGGGAGTCAGCTCCACGACCCGGCGCAGCCCGTCCACGGCATGGTTCCGGTCCCAGCCGCCTGCTTCGCGGAATTCATATCCATCGGTGTCCCTTACCTCGCGCTGGCCGCTCACCCGCATTCGTGCCACACGCGTCGGACACGTCGTGGTGAATTCGATAAATGCGAGCTTGCTCACCAGGCCAGGGTCGACGGGCGCGCTGACGACCACCTGCACCTTTGCATCCGGGGACAGGTAACGGCTCGACCGGTCGCCGAGGGAGCTGGTAAGAACCTGGGGTCCGCGGACCCGAAAGGTGAAGCTGTACGGCGATTCGAGCCGGCTTCCGTCCATTGCCTGAAAGCCGTTGTCGATGGTGACGGTGTAGGAGGAGCCTGGCGTGAGGAGCGAGCTTGGCGTGAAACGAACCGTGATGGGGTCGCGCCACTCGAGCCGGCCATTCACGTTCGGAGAGATTCTGAAAATGGAGCGAGGATCAACGCTTCGGTCCAGGGAGCCCGCCACCGGCCGATCGAAAGAAACCGCAATGATCGAGGAGGGCGTGGCCTCGGCGGAAGGTACCGCGCGGAGCACGTGAAGGGGATCACCTGGATCTGCGAGATAAGCCGAAACTCCTACCAGCAGCAGGAATCTGACGGGCAGCATAGACCTTGGGCCTTGAGAACGGGGGAAGGAGATCGAAAGATAGTTGAAGCACTCCTCGCCGGTGAAAAAGGCTTGACCTCCGGAGCACCGGAGGGTGAGCCAGCGCACAGGTGTTTCGTATCGTGACCTCAATCACGTCGAAAAATGGTTCGATGTACGACATATAGCACTGCTGGACGGCCTAATGTGTCAGCTCCTGCCCGTGTGAGATGGTGTTCACCGTGGCGGCTGTTCTGTGTCCACGATGCCGAAGGTTTCTTCTGAGAGGATTTTATCTATGAAATGGAAACACGTCTTCGTTGCGGCCGTGGCGGCCATGGCGGTGGCCTCGCCCGCTTTGGCACAGCGAGCTGGGAGCGTGGAACTTGGTGCCTTCGGAGTGTATCCCCAGTTCGATAAAAGCCTGCAGTTCAAGAACAAGGCTGGATATGGCGGCATTCTTGGCGTTTATCTCGCCAGCAATCTGGCCCTCGAAGTCGAAGCCTCACGAATCACCACCACGCAGGACGCAACCCCGACGGACCTGGACGTGTCCTTCATGCCTTTCCGGGGCCGGCTCACGTACAACATTCCCATCGGTGGCTACAGTCGCCTGATGCTTGGCGCTGGATATGTATACACCCGTCTGGGTGACTTTTACGATAATCACGAGAGCGGCGCAACCGCGCTCGCCGGCTTCAAGGTTGGACTGGGTCAGCATGCCATTCTCCGGCTCGATGGCACCATGGACTATATCAAGGGGTCGCTGATCAACGACTTCACAGTCGGCCATAACATCAATTGGGGCCTTCGCGCTGGATTGAGCCTCCTCTTCGGCGGCTATGGAGCCTCCGACAAGGACAAGGATGGCGTGATCGACAGCGCCGACCTCTGCCCGGACACACCGGCCGGCGCCCAGGTTGATACTAACGGCTGCCCTGACACCGATAACGATGGTGTCCGCGATAACGTCGACCGTTGCGCCAACACACCCGCTGGCGCCCGGGTCGACGCCTCTGGATGCACGATTCCGGATTCCGACAAGGATGGCGTCCTGGACGATACCGACAAGTGCCCCAACACTCCGGCCGGCACCCAGGTCGATGCCACTGGCTGCCCGCTCGTCGTTGACGCCGACAAGGATGGCGTCGAAGACAAGAACGATCGCTGTCCGAACACGGCCGCTGGAACCACAGTGGACGCGACCGGCTGCCCGATCGACTCGGATGGCGACGGAGTCACCGACGCTGCTGATCGTTGCCCCGACACCCCGCGCGGTGAGAAGGTAGACGGCTCCGGTTGCCCGGCTCGCGATTCCGATGGTGACGGTGTTATGGATAGCGCCGATCGTTGCCCGGATACGCCACAGGGCATGCTCGTCAGTCCGAACGGATGTCTCGTTCTCTTCGTCGAGGGCAAGAAGAATGTAGTGCTGCAGGGTGTCACCTTCGTGGTGAACAGGGCTGAGCTGACCATCGATGCGAAGAAGATTCTGGACATGGTCGCGCAGTCGTTGAACGCCAACACTGAAGTGACCTTCGAAGTCCAGGGTCACGCCAGCAGCGATGGCTCTGATGCCGCGAACCTGAGGCTCTCGCAGCGTCGCGCAGAGTCGGTCCGCATGTACCTGACTTCCAAGGGCGTAACAGCTTCGAGAATGACGGCGAAGGGGTATGGCGAAACTCAGCCTATCGCCGACAATGGCACGGAAGAAGGCAGGAAGCAGAACCGTCGAGTTGAACTGGTGCGCACTGATCAGTAAGCGGTAGCACCCGCAGGAAAAAAAGGACAGGCAGTAGCTCGGCACCCGCCGACTACTGCCTGATCTTTTTTGCCGTGAACTGACAACAGATGCACAGACGAGTCAGAGGTTAGCTACGCCCCGTACAACTTCCTGATCAACTGCACCTGTCCGGTGTGATAGAGATCGTGGGCCGCAGCACCGGCAATCTGTTCCGCGTTGGTCCAGCGACTCCCTTCCCGCTTAGAAAGGCGACCAGGAGATAGACTCCCGACTGCCGAAACGAGCACGCGATGCGACTCGTGCAGAAGCCGGAGGTCCGCCTTCCAACTCCGAGGTGAAGGATCATCGACCGTAAACCAGTTTGACCCTTTGTGGGCGAATCCACCCCTCGGCCCTCCCGTGAGCCGCCGGGTGACGGCGTACTTCCAGTACGCCATGTGGATCACCAGCTCCCAGATGTTGTGCCGACCAGGTGCTGGCCGCCATAGCGCCTGCTCAACACTCACCCCCCGCACAGCGCCTTTGAGCGTCGTGCCATGCCACGCTCTAGCACCGTACGCCTGATCGAGCAGGGTGAGAAGTTCTCTGGTTTTCAATGCCAATATGTCGCCTGTCGCTTCTCGCGTATCGCGTCGCAGCTCGGGTCAGAGTCGGCTAAAATCGCTGGCGCAAAGGGTATCGACCATACGGAAGAATCAACCACAAACAACAAAGCTCTTTCCTGAGCTTCAGACCCGTTGCGTTTCTTTGCGAGCTCTGCGCCTTTGCGGTTAAAGCTGTTGTCGTTGCTTTCTCCGCGCCGCTCAGCGCTCGGCAAGGACCTCTTGCATCTCTGTGCGCGGGGCTGACGCACCCGGGCTTCCCGAGCGCGCGCTGGTAATCAGCACGACGCCACCGACAATGACGGCAGCCGCGAGAATTGTCCTAAGGGTGATCGCCTCACTTGCCAGGGCCCAACCCAGGAAGACCGCGACGACGGGATTCACGTAGGCATAGGTAGCCGCCCTGGTGGGCGAGCTGACCCGGAGCAGCCAGACATACGAGGTGAATCCTACCAGTGAGCCGAAGAGAATCAGGTAAAGCATCGACAGTGCCGATTTCGTCGAGATCAGGCTCACGTGAAGATCGCCGAATTCTCCCAGCACCGTTCCACCGATGACCAGCAGAATGCCACCCATGATCATCTCCATGCCGGTGCCGAGGAGCGGCGAAGCGGGGAGCGGGGAATGCTTTGCCTTCATCGAACCCGCTGCCCAGGAAAGCGTCGCAAGAACGAGCACCGCCGCCCCGATCAGGTCGATGCGGGCACCGAGTGCAGCATCGCCCGGGCTCGCCAGGAGAACGAGACCAAGCGTGCCCAATCCCAGTCCTCCTGCAACCTGCCATCCCGGGCGCCGGCCACCAGGCCTGAGCCATTCCATTAACGCGATCCACACGGGGACTATCGCAACCACAAGTGCCGTCAGTCCCGATGGTACTCTCTGCTCGGCCCATACTACCGCGCCATTTCCGCCGAGGAGAAGGAGTCCGCCGACGATGGTTGCAGATCGCCAGTGAATCCGTTCGGGCTTCGGCGCTCCCCTGGCACGTGACCAGATGTACAGAATGATCCCGGCAATGAGAAATCGTACCCCCGCCATCAGGAGAGGAGGTATGGTTGCGATCGCAAACCGGATTGCGAGATAAGTCGACCCCCAGATGATGTACACCGAGGCAAAGGCGAGAACCAGCTGCCAGCGCCTGGGCGCGAGCTCGACGCTGGTCATGGCTGACTCCACTCCAGCTCCAGCGGAAGCTGAGTCGTTTCCTTGATCGTACTCATTGCGATTGTTGTTCGGGTGGATCGGATGGTGGCAATCGCGCCGAACCGTTCACGGAGCAATCGGCCGAGCGCCTCGGTATCGGCCGTTCTTACCTTCACCAGGAAACAATCCTCACCGGCAATGTGGTGGACCTCCAGCACCTCAGGAATTTCGGCGAGTCTGGCGCCCGTTTCGGGTTCTCCGATCCGGTCGTCTGCCTTGACGAATATGAAGGCTAAGAGACCAAGTCCTAAAGACTTAGGGGAAATTTTCGCTTCATACCCCAGGATGATGCCTTTGGACTCCAGCTTTCTCAGTCTTTCCAGGATTGCTGAAGGCGCCATTTTGACTTTTCGGGCAATCTCTACGTTGGAAACTCTGGCGTTACTCTGAATTATCGTCAGAATATCCTTATCAATACCGTCGATCATATGCCACTTTAATGATTTTCGAGAATATATAAATTTATGGGGATCCGAGCAAGCCGGATACCAAGTTGAAGGGACCCGAGGCACCCTCAGGACCGCCTCACGGAGAGGATACGCGGAGACAGCGGTTGAATAATTGGTCACGTCACATTGGGTTGGTATCGGAGTGCAGCAGCCTCTGTAATTTCCATCCCGATTTTCGCATTAGGGAGCCCGGAGGGCTCCCCGGCCGAGAGGGAGGGCCGTGAGGCCCTCCTCGAAGCGCGCCAATCGTCGAAGGCCCATCGGGCCGACAAGCTTTGTGTCGCACCTACGGCGCTCCAGATATCGGCGTTCTCTCGGGCGGGCCTTCCGGCCCGCCCTCTCGGCGGTGCGGCCGTACCGGCCGCCAAACCTGTGACGTCACCGGGAATGGCGTCAGCATCGGTTATTCAGGCGTTTTTTCGAGGAAGGCGGTGACATTGGCGGGATAGTGCCCGCGATCAGACCCGGCGAACAGGTCTGCGGCTTCGCCAAAAGAGGAAAACAGGAATTCCCAGTCCGATCAGCACCGCCCCTTTCAAGGCGTTCGAGGGATTACTCCAGATAGAGCTGATCACGACGTACGCCGCGGCCAATACAAAGAGTGCTGGAGTGACGGGATAGCCCAGCGCCCGGAACTGACCGCGAGGTGCGGGGTCGATTCCGGCTTCCCGATCTTTCTTCCTGAACACGTACAGGGTGGCAACCGTCAGCCCGAAGAAGATCCAGTCACCAAAGACCACATAGTCGACCAGGTCTCCATACTTTCCCGTCAGGGTGAGCAGGATAGCCCACAACGCCTGGAAGATGATGGCCGCAGTCGGTGTACGGTAAACCGGGTGCAGCCGGGCGATCTGGGGGAAGAAAAGTCCATCGCTGGCCATCGCCTGGTAGACCCGCGGGGAGACCAGGATAACCAGGTTCAGGAATCCAAAGGTCGAGATCGCAATGCCAGCGGCGATGAGGGTCCCGCCGGTGGGACCAAGGGTGCGCCGCATGGCGTCCGCGGCCGGAGCCGTGCTGTGCGCCAATCCTTCGATGCCCAGGGCCCGGATGTAAGCAACGTTCGCCAATAGATAGATCGTGACGACGGCAAGGACGCCAAGCAGAATGGCGCGGGGCAGGTTCCTCGGGGCATCGATGATTTCCTCCCCGATGAAGTTGGCCTGCTGCCATCCTCCATAGGAGAAGAGAATTGGAACGAGCGCCCAGCCGAGCGCAACGAAGATGCCCCCAAAGCCTGATGGCGCTGCCACCGGGACGATCGCCGCGGCTGGCGGATTTGATCTCGCAAAGAACAGCCCGGCCACGATCAGGACCACCAGAGGGATCAGCTTGAGAACCGTGAAAATGTTCTGGGTGATGGCACCCGGCTTGACTCCGAGATAGTTGATGGCCGAAAGCAGCACGATGGAACCGACCGCGAGCGGCACCGTCATGGATTCCGAAAGACCGAGGAGCGCCACAGTGTAGTTGGCGAAAGTGACAGCGACGCCCGCAATGGCTCCCGTGGCGATAATGAGCAGCAGCGACCATGCATAGAGAAAAGCGGGCAGCTCCCCGAAGGCATCGCGCAGGTAGACATAGCCGCCGCCGGCCTGCGGGTTTCTCGCGCCCAGTTCGCCATAGCAGAACGCGCCGATCAACGCGATGACCCCGCCCAGCACCCATGCAGTCAGCGTAAGGCTCGGCGTGACCACGCGAACCGCAACCTCCGACGGGTTCCGGAAAATTCCCGCACCGATGATCCCGCCGATGACCACCATGGTCCCGGAGAAAAGTCCCAGGCGGCGGGCATAACTCACCCCGGGTTGACTCATGGCTGATCGATCAAAGTAGAAGTAGCCGGGTGTCCGGTGCGAAGGGTGTCACTCACTGCTCGATCAGGATCGTCGTTTCAATGTATTCCTCCTTGTACATCCGGATCAGCTCGAAGAAGTAGGAGAGCGCCAATGGTCCGACCATCAGGCCCAGCAAGCCGAAATACCGGATGCCCGCGAAGGCTCCGATCAGCGTGACCAGTGGATGAATCTGAGCATACCGCCGGAAAACGAGGGGACGAATCACGTTGTCCACGTTCGCCACCACGACGACGCCCCAGATCGCCATCAGCGTTCCCGCCCCATAACGATGGTCCAGATAGAGCACGAGAACTCCCGGTAACCAGATCATGCCGCTCCCGACGATGGGCAGAACGGCCACGATCACCGTGGTGACGCCCCAGAAAAGGGGGTTGGAAAGGCCCGTCACCCAGAAAGCGAGACCGACAAGAATGCCCTGGATGACGGCGGTAAGCCCGGTGCCGACGAGCGTGGAGATCGTTACCAGCTTGAAGCGCGACTTGAGCTGTTCCGAGTTGGTCGTGGAAAACGGAATATACGGCTCGACCGCATGCCAGATCTGGCCAGCGCTCAGGAACAGATAGAAGAGTCCAAAGAGTGAGATAGTCAGGTTGAGCGAGATCCGGGTCGCGGTGCCTATGAGACCGATTGCTCCATTTCCAATCCACGTCACCAGTCGCTCGCCAAACGTCGCCAGCCTGGGGCCCAGGCGAAAACCGCCGATCTCGAGATCGTTGAGCCGCTCGCGAAGGGGGCTCTGCAGGAGACCGGACGCAATGGCAGGCGCCTGGTTCACCAGCACTACCGTCAGCGTGAGCGCCAGGGCGAGAACCAGCAGCAGCGCCAGGGCAACCGATACCGCGGCGGCCGCCGTCGGCTTGATCCTGGGAACGAGCGCTGCGTAAACCGGGAAAAAAATGATATACAGTACCGGAATACCGATCAGACCGGTCGCAAAGGGAGAGAGTGCCACGATAAGAGCGATGCCGAGCACCAGGATGAGGATGGCGGCACGCTGATGCTTGGTGTTGAGAAGCTGCATGGCAAGAGAGTAATGCCGAATCGGAGAGCCGAACAGTGCGCCCCCCCCTCCCACCCT
>JBDTQP010000052.1:0-15095 GCA_039932125.1 Gemmatimonadota bacterium | reverse complement strand
GGGGCGAGCGTCGTGATGGTCTCCGGGCGCGCGGCGCGTGACGCGCATCGCGTGGTCGGCCACGAGTTCGATGGTATTCTCGGCAACCATGGTGCCGAGCTGCTGCGGGAGCGACGGGTGAGGGATTGGATCGGCGGCGACATGAAAGCCATCGATGCGGCTGCCGAAGCGATCGAGGAGACAATCAGGGAATCATGGTCCGACGTTCAGATTGAGCTCAAGGGAAGATCGATCGCACTGCACCATCGTCTCGCGCCGGTGCAGGTAACGCGGTTGCTGCGCGATGTGCGCCGCGCGCTCGATGGCAGTGATGTCGTGGCGCTGCGCGGGCGGCGGGTCATTGACGTGCGCGGTCGCGATGCCGACAAGGGAAGCGCCGTGATGCTCTGGCTGGAAGAGGAAGAGAATGGAAAAGTTCCCCTCGAGCACGTGCTCTACGCGGGAGATGACACGACAGACGAAGATGCGTTCCGGGCGCTGGGTTCTGCGGCGGTGACCATTGCGGTTGGTCGCCGGCCGCGTGAGGGACGTTTCCGGACACTGGGCCCCCAGACACTGGCGAGATGGCTGTCACGGCTCAAGCAGGAGAGACGATGAGAGAACAACCGATTTCAGCTTACGGCATGATCGGCGATATGCGCACGGCTGCACTCGTAAGCGTGGACGGTGGAATAGACTGGTGCTGTTTGCCGCGTTTCGACAGCTCCAGCGTGTTTGCGGCCCTGCTCGACAGCCAGCGGGGCGGAACCTGGAGCATCCAGCCGGAAGGGACTGGGTGGACGTCCACGCAACACTACCTCACCGGCACCAATATCCTGGAGACCACGTTCAACCTGGAGAACGGCGCCCAGGTGCAGATCGTCGACGTGATGCCGGTCGATGAACGAGGTCGTCCTTCCGGACAGCATCCTGAAATTCATCGGCAATTGCGCTGCACCCGCGGCGAAGTCCCGATGCATATGCTGTTCATGCCTCGTTTCGAGTACGCCGCCCGTGCCACTCGGCTGGAGGTCATGCAGGCCGGCATCTTCGCGAGCGATCGTACCGATCAGGTGCTCACACTATCGAGTGCCAGGCCTTTCGCCTGGGAACAGGACGGCGGCACGGCGACCACGCGATTCCGGATGCATGAGGGGGAATCGCGCTGGCTGGTGCTTCGCTATGACGATGACGATATCCATCCGGTCGATAGCTATGACAGCGCGCGAAAGCTTGAGACGACGGCCGCCTTCTGGCGAGTGTGGACCGCCGCGATCCACTACGACGGACCGTTCCGCCACGAAGTCGAACGCTCGGCGCTTGCCCTCAAGCTGATGACGCACGCCGATTCCGGAGCCATTATCGCCGCGCCCACCACGTCGCTCCCCGAAGTGCTCGGCGGCTCGCGTAACTGGGACTACCGCTTCGTCTGGCTGCGCGATGCAGCGTTCACCGTCGAAGCGCTTCACGCGGTGGGACATGTGAAGGAAGCCGATGAATTCATGCGCTTCCTCAAACGCGTTTGCCGGCATGAGGGCGGCGGGCATCTCCAGATCATGTATGGTATTGACGGAAGACGCGATCTCCAGGAACGTCAGCTCGATCACCTGGCCGGATTCCGGGGATCGCGCCCGGTGCGGGTGGGAAATGGCGCCGCCAGCCAGCTACAGCTCGATGTGTATGGCGAGGTGCTGCAGACTGCTGCCGTCTGGCGGCAGCGCCACCCCATGACCGATGGCACCTGGCGAGTGCTCGGTGGTCTCGTTGAATGGGTCTCTCACAACTGGCAGTTATCCGATTCGAGCATCTGGGAGGTTCGCGGCGAAGCTCGCCAGTACGTCTTCAGCAAGGTCATGAGCTGGGTAGCCCTCGACCGCGGTATCCAGATGGCAGAAGAGCTCGGTTTGTCCGGAGACCTGGCCGGGTGGAAAGAGGCACGAGCGAAAGTCTTCGAAGATGTGATGAAGCGGGGCTGGAGCGAGCGCCATCAATCGTTCACCCAGGCCTATGATGATGACGCGCTCGACGCGGCCTCCCTCGCGATCCCGATGGTCGGATTTCTTCCCTGGGATCATCCGCGCGTCATCAAGACCGTCGATGCGGTGGCGCGTGAGCTTACCAGCTCTAATGGAGAGCTGGTGTTTCGATACCGGCATCCCGATGGGCTTGAAGGTGAGGAGGGGGCGTTCAGCATCTGCACCTTCTGGCTGGCACAGGCGATGGCACTGACAGGCCGTGTCGACGCGGCGGAAAAAATATTCCGGCACATGCTGAGTCATTCAAATCACGTGGGTCTGTATTCAGAGGAAATTGATCCACTCACCGGTGAATTCCTGGGGAACTATCCGCAGGCGTTTACCCATATTGCGCTGATCAACTGTGCGGCGGCTTTGCAGCGAGTTCCGCGTCCTGTCACGAATCCGTAAGACAGAACTGGATGTCCGGGTTATTTAGTGATCGTAGGATCATAGGTCGAGTGATAGATCCGGTACGACTGAATTGCCTGATCAGTCGTGAATCTTGTCAGGTTTCACCCTGAGCCTGTCGCTGGTTGAACCTCGTCTGCCAGAGGAGAACGAAAAACAAAGGGCGGCCCTGAAGCCGCCCCCGTGGTCCAGCACCTGCCGACTTGCCCCCTGCGAGTTCAACTACCGTTTCTTCTTCCCACCTTTTTTCTTCTTCCCGCCATTTTTCTTGCCACTCTTCTTCTTGCCACTCTTCTTCTTGCTGCTCGCCTTTTTCCCACTCTTCTTTGCCTTGGCCTTCTTGCCGGCCTTTGCCTTCCCGATCTTTGATTTGCCAGCCGCTTTTTTCCCGCTCTTCTTCGCAGACTTGGCCTTGGCCTTGGATTTAGCCTTGGCCTTTGGCTTGGCCTTGGCCGCACTCTTCTTCGCCGCTTTCCTGGGCTTGGCTGGGGCCCTTTTTTCAGTGCGTTTGGAGGCCGTTCGAAGTGCCGGCGCCGGCTCATCAGCAACCGGCATAGGGTCCGGCCGCGATGGCATCAGCGGAGCGATCGGCTCCGGTTCTGGAGTCATCGGCGATTCCATCCATCCACCCCCAGACCAGCCCATTTCATCATTCAGCTCGGCCATCGGTGCCCCCTCCGAAGACAGGATCGGCGCGACCCGCCGCAGGTGTCATTTGCCTCCAAACGCCTTGTTGTTCAATCTGATGATATAACATGCACTGAATGGAAAGTTCTGCAAGCGTCGCCGCTTCACGATCGATGAAGCCGCGCCTGATGGCTCCACGAAGATCACCCCCCGAAATCCGCAATCTTTAATCTGCTCGGCCCCGCGCCGTGAGGGAATTCAATACCGCCTTAATTCTCTGAGTTCCGGGACTCGCGCTCGGGACGAGCCAGATTTCAGGCGCATCGTGCGACTTGCGCCGCAACTTCCCATGATCTGTGGCTCGAGCTGGCGTCAATATGGAAACCGTGTGATAGCACGCACAATTTTGTAGGTGCTTTATCCTTCAGCGTTTAGAAATAGTCGTACTTATTACAACCTCTATATCTGAAAAGCTGATCTATAGGACCGAAACATTAAGGCTTGGGTTGCTTTTATAGCCATATTGCGAAAGAGTTGTTGTACGTACTCCTTTAGGTTGGAGCCCTATATTAACAGTCTGAGTGAACCGGGCTGCTAGCTTCAAATCCATGGCACTGCTTGAGATAAGACTCACCAGCGAAGAACTGATCCGCCATTTTCAGGACGCCTGCACCTTCAATTGCCAAAGGGGTTAAGCGAGATACCCTCGCGCGGTCGCTTGCTACTTGGAGGGGGAAGGAGGTCGTCGGGGAGATCGGGCTGCTCTAGTGTCGAGGTAACTGGAAGTGGCAATGCAAGTTACGGGATTATTGAGTGGCGTATCCCTTGCTAAAGCAGAGGAGTATACAGCTCTCAATCAGGTGCTAACGTGCGAATCTTCCTGCCGCTACTACTGTGCTCGCTCGCCCGTGGCCTCGCCGCTCAGAACGTGGCAGAGGTCCAGGTCACCCCTGAAACGGTGACCCTCAAGGTCGGGCAGAAACAGGCTCTCTTCGCCGCCGCGTTCGATGCAAGCGGGAACCTCATCCCGACGGCGCGCTTCACATTCGCCTCGAACAATGCGAGCGTCGCCACCGCTCAGTCCGATGGTGTTGTGATCGGTCTTAAAGGTGGTGCGGCGATTGTCCAGGTCACCTCCGGAACCAGGTCGTTCAGCGTCGCGATCAGCGTTGAGACCGGGGTTTCCGCGGCGACCGTTGCTGCGGTAGATCCAGCACCGCCACACATGAGTGTCGTTCAGGCGGGTCCGCCAGCTTCGATCATCACCATTGAGCCAAGCCCGATCTATCTGCTGCCATCCGAGAGTCGACATCTCACAGCCAGGGGTTTTCATGAGGACGGCGGCGCCGCGGACCTCCTGCATGTCACCTGGAAATCATTGACACCGGAAACCGCAACGGTTGATGCCGATGGTGTCATCGTAGGTCTCATGGCCGGAACCGCGATCGTGCAGGCGAGCATACCTGGTGGTATTGCGGCGACATCACCCGTCGAGATCATGGCAACCGACCTGACCGTGGCCCCGACGCGCCTCATCATGGCACCGCTCGACATCGATACGTTATCCGCCACCGTTCCGGCTCAGGCCGGTCGTGAGATCAGAAACGGTCTCCAGTGGCGAACCACGTCTCCCGAGGTTCTGCGGGTCGGGCCCACCGGCATCGTGCAGGCGCTTAGCGCTGGCGAAACGGAGGTCGTGGTGAGCGGATTCTTCCAGGAGCGGCGCATTCCAGTGCGGGTGCATCCCGCGGTACAGACCCTCGTGGTGACGCCCAAGCCGTCGGCCGGCATCATTCGAATGCCCTTGCGAGGACTTAAGTCGCTCATGGTGCGCGCCGAAGCGGCCGATTCGACACCGGTGCCGGAAGCCGCGTTCTGGTGGGAGATTGCCGACAGCAACATCCTCGGGTTCGACCAGGCGAAGGCTGAGATCGCCGCTAAGGCACTCGGCACAACAACCATCACGCTCCGCGCCCGGGGGTTTGATCCGATCACCTGGGTGATCGAAGTCATTCCCGGTGGTATCGCACTTGATCGCACGCGATTCCCACTCTCGATTGGCAGTCGCTTGGGGCTCAAGGCCAGTCTGATGGACGACAATGGGAAGGCGATCGCGCCAGCCGATCAGGTTGAGTGGAAGAGCGATCGGGCGGACGTGGCATTGGTGGGGAACGACGGGATAGTCGAGGCGACCGGGTTCGGCCACGCGACGCTCACGGCAACGACGCCCTGGGGCAAGAGTGCAACGGCGGACGTTTTCGTGGTGGGAGACGTCGTCTTCACTGCGAACCGCGGAACATCCGCGCTGGGTATTTATCAGCTTTCCATGCACGATCCCTCGAATGTTGTCCCTCTGCTCGCCGATAGTTTCCAGAATGTGCAGGCCGTGCTCTCGCCCGATCGCACCACGATCGCGGTGAGTTCCAATCGCGATGGCGCATTTCATCTCTACCTCGTCGATGCGGACGGAACCAATCTCCGTCGGCTGACCACCGACGCCAGTTCCGACGGCGACCCGGCATGGGCGCCTGATGGCAAGCGCATCATCTACACCTCGGCGCGAGCTGGCTCAACCCAGATCTACTCCGTGCTGATTGACGGAACTGGAAATACGCAGCTCACGAGCTCCGGTGGTGGCAACCAGTCTCCGGTGGTGTCACCAGACGGGCGCTCTATTGCCTTCGTCTCGGGTCGTGACGGGAACGACGAGGTGTATCGCATGGATATTAATGGCGCCGACCAGGTGAACATCTCCGCCACCCGCGAGAAGGAGGCATCGCCGCGTTATTTCCCCAATGGGGATCTCGCGTTCGCCCAGGAGGTCAAGCGAAAGGGCTGGCAGATCGTGCGGGTACCGGCGGACGCTTCGCCATCATCGATCATCGCAACGGGTCTCAATCCTATCACGTCGTTTGCCGTGAGCCGCGATGGCGATCGCCTGGCGATTGTGGCGGGCCGAGTCACTGATCCCAGGCACGGAAAAGCCGAGTTTGCCTTCTCGATCCAGGCGCTGACGGGTGGCGCGCCGTGGCAGATTCCGCTCATGTTGAACGAACAGGTCGTCAGGCCCGAGTTCTAGCAGCAACAGCTCACCGCGGAGAGCAACTCGTCCCTCGTTGTCCCGGTACCGCTGCGCATTATCTTACCCGCCACATGAGAGCCCTCACACTCGACAAACTGGGTGGACCGGAACACCTCGCCGTGCGAGACGTGGCGGCGCCTTCGATCACTGCTCCAGACCAGGTGCTGGTCCGGATCCATTCGGCGGCCCTCAATCATCTCGATTTGTTCGTAGTCGACGGGCTTCCCGGAATCAAATACAGTTTCCCTCACATCATGGGTGGTGACGGCGCCGGAACGGTGGAGGCCGTTGGCGACCAGGTCACCAGCTCCAGGCCCGGCGACCGGGTGATGATCAACCCGGGGATCTCCTGCTATCGCTGCGATAGCTGCCTCGCGGGAGAACATTCGCTTTGTGAGACGTATCGGCTTCTCGGCGAGCATGTGCCCGGTACCGCGGCGGAGCTGGTGGTGGTGCCTGCCGTGAATGTGGCGCCCGTACCCGAGGGAATGACCTGGCACCAGGCGGCGGCTTTCTCCCTGGCGACACTCACTGCGTGGCGGATGCTGATGACCCGCGCGGTGCTCAAGCCCGGCGAGACCGTCCTCATATGGGGCATCGGCGGCGGTGTCGGGATCGCGGCGCTTCAGATCGCCAAGCTCACTGGTGCGCGTGTCCTCGTCACCAGCTCGAGCGACGCCAAGCTCGCTCATGCCAGGACACTTGGCGCCGATGAATTGATCAATCACAGTACCCAGGATGTCGCGGCGGTCGTTCGTCAACTGACCGCGAAAAAAGGTGTCGACATCGTGGTAGATAACGTGGGCGAGAAAACCTGGGACAAGTCGATTCGATGTCTGGGCCGAGCCGGGCGGCTGGTCACCTGTGGCGGAACCTCGGGCCCAATGGTGACGACCGACGTTCGCAAACTCTTCTGGTACCAGTATTCCATCCTCGGCTCGACCATGGGGAACTACCAGGAGTACCAGGAGATCGTGCGGCTCGCGCATCGCGGTAAGCTCTGGCCGGTGGTAGACCAGGTTTATCCAATGGACAAAGCGGCCGACGCCTTTGCACGGCTGGGACGTGGAGAGCAGATGGGCAAACTCGTCATCGAGGTGGCATCGTGAACGACTTGTGGCAGCGGCTGCAGGGTGGTGCCTATGAGCTGGGCCGAGTGGCGCCGGCATTCATCGCCGCGGTGCTGGTGCTCCTCGCGGGATATCTGCTGGCCAAACAGATCGAGCGCTGGGTAGACCGGGTGCTGGCCCGCATGGATTTCAACAAGATGGCGCAGGAAGGCGGTCTGGCCGAGGCGATGGATCGGGCACGGCCCTACATCGACCCGGTGCACGCTGTGGGGAAGCTCATGTTCTGGCTGGTGATGCTCGTGGTCATTCTACTCGCGAGTGCCGCACTCGGCCTCGAGAGTATCAACGAGATGTTCGGGATGATGCTCTCGTTCATACCGACCTTGATCGCCGGCATTGTCATCGTCGTCCTCGGCATCATTGTCGGCGAGTTTGTGCGCGGCCTTATCGTCGCGTCCGCCGGGCAGGTGGCCGGTGTGCCGATATTGGCAAAGCTGGCCAAGACATCGGTGATCGTCATTGCGATCTTCATGGCGCTCCAGCAGGTGGGCGTGGCGGAAGAGATCGTCACCGCCGCCTTTACGTTGATCCTCGGCGCAATAGCGCTGGCCGCGGGGTTAGCCTTTGGGCTAGGTAATCGGGAGCTGGCGGGAGAAATCACCCGGAAATGGTACGAGGAAGGGCGGCGGCGAAACCGGAGAAAGGGAGATAAACCGGGTCCGGTGGATCAACGGGTGCGGGTCACTCCGACGGAGCCTGTCCCGGCTGGTTCAGCTGCTCGCCTGGAGCAGGACCTCTAGTCGGCTGCTGAAAACGCGAGCCCTGACCTCGACATTCCCGGTCCCCAAACCGCTCGGAATGTCTCATATGTGATGCCAGTCATTCCGGTAAACCCCACGGTTCCCTCTATTGGGGTATGGGAATCTTCTCGGCTGTTGAAATCGCCACCGCGCTATTCGCCACCGCCGCCCTGGGCGGGGTAACCCTTGCACTCATTCGCTTCCGCGGATCACCGCTCCCGCCCGCCTGGCTCGGCATGCTTCACGGCTTCATCGCGTCCGCCGGTCTCACCCTACTGGTGTATGGCGTCCTGGTTGAAGTACCTCCGCCGTCAGCACGGTGGGCAATGATCCTTTTCATCCTGGCAGCACTGGGCGGCGTGGCCATGTATCTGGGCTACCGCGCGAAGTCCAAACCCCTTCCCAAGGCTCTGGTCGTGCTGCACGGTCTCGTAGCCGTGAGCGGATTTGTCCTGCTCCTCTTCGGTGTGGTGAAACAACCATGAAGCGATTCTCTCCGGCTCGATGCCTGGCCCTTGGCGGCCTCTCGCTTCTGTCACTCGCCTGCACCGAGCGAGCCCATTTGTCAATCGCGGCGGGCATGGGGCCCAAACCGGTACTTCCCGCACCGGCCAAATCTGTTGTTCCCACCGTGTTCATCGCACCCGCTTCATTCTGGAGTGATGGTGAGACACCCACCGCCGCTCCCGGGTTCCAGGTTCGCGCCTTTGCCTCTGGGCTGGATCATCCGCGCTGGCTCTATCTGCTTCCGAATGGCGATGTGCTGGTTGCCGAGACCAACGGTCCCGAGCGGCCGGAGGACTCGAAAGGAATTCGTGGAGAGATTTTCAAGCGTGTCCAGGCACGTGCCGGCGCCGGGGTGCCCAGCGCCAATCGAATCTCCCTCTTGCGGGACGCCGACGGCGACGGCATAGCCGAGACTCGAACGGTGCTGCTCGACAGTCTCAACTCACCATTTGGGATGACGCTGGTAGGGAATGATCTCTACGTCGCGAACACCGACGCCATTCTTCGGTTTCCGTACCAGGAGGGCGAGACTGAGATCGTCGACTCTGGCGTCAAGGTCGTAGATCTCCCGGCCGGTCCAATCAACCATCATTGGACCAAGAATCTGATTGCCAGCCCCGATGGAGCGAGCCTGTATGTGACGGTGGGATCCAATAGCAATGCGGGCGAAAACGGGCTGGAACAGGAAACGAACCGGGCGGCAATTCTTGAAGTAGACCGCGCCAGTGGAAATTGGCGCGTCTTTGCCTCGGGTCTCAGGAATCCCAACGGTCTTGCCTGGCAGCCGGAGAGCGGCGCCCTCTGGACCGTGGTGAATGAACGGGATGAGCTGGGCAGTGACCTGGTGCCGGACTATCTGACCTCAGTGAAGCAAGGCGCATTCTACGGATGGCCTTTCAGCTACTATGGCCAGCACATAGACAAGCGTCCTCAGCCGGCGAATCCGGAACTTGTTGCCCGCGCGATCGCGCCGGACTACGCGCTCGGTCCTCACACGGCGTCGCTCGGACTCACATTCTACACAGCCGGTCTCTTCCCGCAGAAATATTCCGGCGGTGCTTTTATCGGCCAGCACGGGTCGTGGAACCGCAAGCCGAGGAGCGGCTACAAGGTGGTGTTTGTGCCATTTCGCGGTGGCCGGCCGGAGGGGATGCCCCAGGATATACTCACTGATTTTGTGGATCAGCGGGGACAGGCGCGTGGTCGTCCTGTTGGTGTCATCGTGGATCGAACCGGCGCGTTACTGGTAGCGGACGATGTAGGGAATACGATCTGGCGGGTAACGCCGGGGCAGTAACCGGGTCACTTCTGTTTCACCGCCTGCCGGCGTGTCGATTCTTCAAAGGCCATCCGCGTGGCGGGACTTAACTGCGCCCCGGAGCATCTCCTACCCCCGGCTGCAACCGAAACCAGCAAGCGCCACCTGTCATCTTCTTGTCACCGCACCAGATTAATTTTGACGTGATTCGATCGGATTCCCATCCCGTTCCTCGGAAGCTCGTGGCGCTGCCTATCCCAACAAATACCACCCTCCCACGCCTGGTCTCGTCGTCTTTGTGTCATTCATTGTCGATGCTGATGCTGCTCTTCATATCCCTATGGCACCCCCTCCAGGCGCAGGGCACTCCCTCCGCTGGTGCGGGTGGCGAAATCCACGGGCGAGTCGTGAGCAGCGCCGGACAGGTGCCGATAGAGTTCGCCAACGTCGAGGTGAGAAAACCTCTGGCGGCCGCCGCCATTGCCCGAACCGCCACCGGGGCTGATGGGGCTTTCAGCCTGCGGGGTATCGCGCCGGGTAACTACCGCGTCCGTATTGTCGCCATTGGCTACACTGCGAAGGAGCTGGGTTCTGTTACCATCGGGCCGGGGCCTGACATCGATCTGGGAACCATAGTTCTCACCTCCATGCCGTTCGAGTTGCCGTCGATCGTGATCCAGGGACAGCGGCCTGTCGTCGAGCTCGCCCCCGACCGCAACACCTTCGTCGTGCGGGATCTGCCGACCACCAAGGGCGGCACCGCACTGGACGTCCTCCGCAATGTGCCCGCGGTCGACGTGGATATCGACAACCTGGTGAGTCTCCGCGGAAATTCCGGCGTCGTGATTCAGATCAATGGCCGGCCGAGCCCCATGAAAGGCACCCAGCTCGGCAATTTCCTGGCGCAGCTACCCGCCGACGTGGTCGACAAGGTCGAAGTCGTTACCAACCCCTCCGCGCGCGAAGACCCAACGGGGGTCGCCGGGATCATTAACATCGTACTCAAGCAGAAGCCGGACGCCGGGAGCAGCGGCGGCCTCACCGTCGGCGGCGGCACCACAGGCCACGCCGATATTGGCGGAAACCTGGGCTATCAGAACGGGCCGTTCTCGATATATGGCAGCTACGGCTTCTTTCGAGACAACCGCCCTCGCCGCGACTCGATCTTCCGGGAGAACACTTTCGAGAATCCGGTGACCTTTCTCGATGAATCCGGACTGCGATCGCAGGAGCCGCTGGCGCATACGGTCACCGGGACCGCCGGTTATGCGCTCGACAAGCAGGACGAGCTTTCCGCCGAGCTGATTTACAGTACGCGCGTCGAGCACGAATCCAATGATATTCTGTACCGTGACCTGAACGCGGCGCAGAGTGTGACCGGACTGAGCGACCGGCTGACGCATGGGAACAATTTCGAGTCGAGCCTCGAGGGCACTTTGGGATACACGCACACCTTCGGGGAAGATCATGAACTGTCGAGTGAGCTCGGAATCGTCCGGGATGAAGAGGGAGGACCTTCTTCGATCGTGTCTCACGCGCTGGCGCTCGACGGCTCGCCATCTTCCACGACAGCGCAGGAGAACCAGGCCGGTTGGGAGCATCCCCGGGAGAACTCGCTCAAGGTCGACTACGGCCGGCCACTTTCACAATCGTTACGAATCGACGTGGGGTATAAAGGCCTGGACCAGGGATTCCATACGACGCTGGCAACGCGGGTATTCGATTCGACGCAAGCCGCGTTTGTAAACGACTCGAGTCGGATCAGCAACTTTACCTACGACCAGGTGGTACACGCCGTCTATGGGGTGCTGGGCGCGGCGGTTGACAAGTTTCAGTTGCAGGGTGGTGTGCGGATCGAGCGTGCCACGACGACTTTCCACCTGAGGTCGCTCGGCACTTCCTTCAACAACGACTACAACAGCGTGTTTCCGAGCGCCCTGGTTGCCTACAACATCAATGAGCTGAGCCAGGTGAAATTGAGTTACTCGACACGCATCCGTCGCCCGGATGATACCGACCTGCTCGACCCCACGCCGCACATTCAGGATCCGCTGAATATTTCGATCGGCAATCCCTCCCTGAAGCCGGAGTACATCCGCGCTTTTGAGCTGGGCTTGCAGCGGACGATGAACCATCTCACGGTCCAGGTGACACCATTCTTCCGGCACACCGTTGATGCGATCCGGTCCATCCGTACTATAGACAGCGCGGGGGTCTCGACACGTTCGTTTGCGAACCTGGCCACCAGCGACGCGTATGGCACCGATCTTACGTTCGCGATGAGTGGAGGGCGTCTGAGCGGGTTCGCCGGCGCCAGCGCTTTTCGCCAGGTGAGCAATGCGTCCAACCTGCCTGGCGACTTTTCCGTGAAGACCTTCGGATGGAACGCGCGGACCAATGCCTCGTTCCGATTTTCAAGCACGCTCGACCTGCAAATCCTGTTGTCATACCAGGCGCCGATGAATGTCGAGCAGGGCAGAAACTCAAGCCGTACTCGATTCAGTTTTGCGGTCCGGCAGAAGCTGAGGAGCAACCAGGTGAGTCTCACGCTGCGGGTGATCGATCCATTCAACACGGCACGCGAGAGCTCGACGACGATCGATCCGTTGTTCACCCAGGTGACGAATCGCCGCCGGACGATCCGGGGACTGCTGCTCAGCGCCAACTGGACATTCGGCCACCCGCCGAAGGAGCATCAGCGGGATCCGAATGATTCAAGCCGCGGGGATACCGTGGGGCAGTGATGTGCTGCTCCTCGTCTCCACTCCACTCCGCCCTCCCCCTGGCATTCGCCACCCCGCTAGATTCAGAGCAACATTCAATAGGAATAACCCCATGCGACTCACCGACATTCTCGCCCAGACCGGCGGCCTTTCCTCAATCGCACGTGAGCTGGGCTTGAGCGAACAGCAAGCCGCCAGCGGCGCGGCGGCGCTCACTCCCGCGATCCTCGGCGGCCTTCAGAAGCAGGCACAAACCCAGGCCTCGACGCCCGAGGGCCTCGGCGGACTGCTCAGCAGACTCGGCGGCGGCGGGCTGCTCGACAACGTCGTCTCCCAACAACCGACCGATGTCAGCCAGGGTAACCAGGTGCTCGGTCAGATCTTTGGTTCGAAAGACGTAAGCCGCACTGTCGCGCAGCATGCATCGAACCAATCCGGACTTTCGGCCGATCTTCTCAAGAAAATGCTGCCGATGCTCGCCATGCTCGTCACTGGCTACCTGGCGAAACATCACGGGAACACCGCCTCGAATCAGCAATCCTCAGGCGGAGGGCTCGGTGGCATGCTGGGAGGCTTGTTGGGAGGCAACGCATCTGGCGGCGGCGGCCTTGGCGGATTGGGAGCGTTGCTGGGAATGGGTGGCAGCGGTGGCGGGAATGCGTTGGACGACATTCTCAAAAGCGTCGGCCGTTAGCGTGTTTGCAGGCTTGCTCACTGGGCACCGCTACACGTGTTGATCCAGCAGCACCGGATTCCCATCCGGATCTACCACGATTAGCGACGCAGGCCCAACCGTGTTTTCGTCGACCTCAGTGAGGAGCTTGATCCCCGCGCTTTTCAGCTGGCGCTGAAGCTCCCGGACGTCGGTGAACTCTTCCAGCTTTTTGCCTTCGCGATCCCATCCTGGATTGAACGTGAGCATGTTCTTTTCGAACATCCCCTGAAAGAGGCCAATCACGGTCTGGTCGTTCTTCATGATCAACCAGTTCTGAGTGGCGTCACCCAGTAGCACGGTGAAGCCGAGCGTCTCGTAAAAGGATTTTGATGCCTGGATGTCTTTCACCGCGAGGCTGACTGAGAAGTTTCCCAGCTGCATAGGATCTCTCCATGAGTAATCACTTGTGACTGCAATGGCCCCCGGCCATTGCTCGATCAGGTTCCGGGTTTCCTTCAAGTGTCGCGGACGTAGATCCGTACCGGTCAGCGTAGTCAGCCAATCACGAAATCAACCACTCTTTACTTCGCCACGTATTGGGGAAGACGATAGACAAGCAGGTTATGCCCCTTCTCCCTCGCATCCGCTACAATACCTACTGTTCCATCAGTCCCCACCATGCGTCCAAAGCCCCGATACTCCAGCTGCTGCAGAAGTTTTCCATCGGGGCTGACCACCTGGACGATTCGCGAGGAATCCGCGAGCGAATAACTCTTGATGAGGTAAATCCGCTGCTCGGGCCCGGCATAAGCGTCTTCAAATGGAGGCTTGATGATGGCGAAAGGAACTTTTCCTGCCGTCGTCCGAAGCTCCTCGGGGAAGGTCGCGAGGAACCGCTCGCGATCTTGTGGCAATACCTGGAGCACTCGATCGGGAAGCTGGTCACCCTCGGACCATTTGCCGTCTGGAGTGCGTCGGTCAATGCGGTTCTGATTCACTCGCGCAATCCAGAGTGTTCCATCTGGAAAAACGCCCCAGACATCACGCCCGCTGAGCGCTCGCGGCTCGAATCGTCTGCCGGCGTCCCCAAACACTTCCGCGATATCAAGCGGAGCCAGATGAGCGACAGTGTCTGCCCGGGAAAAATCGGCGGACATGCGAATGACGTACGTGGAATCGCGATTGCCGCTGCCATCCGCGCCGGGCGGAGGGTAGAGCTGCGAGTAAAAATTCCCGGCGGCATCACGAGCCAGGGGAAACGCCCCACGCACAAAGGACGTGGCTGGGATCGATCGGCCGAAACCACCATCGATAGACCAGACGGTCATGCTTCGTTTGCCCAAGTCGCCCACATATAAGGAGTCACCGGCCCGGAAAATATTGAACGGTTCGGCATAGGAGCCGGGCTTGCCGCCAAGCATGTTGGTGCTTTTCAGTGCGATGTCAGCGAGCACCACCTGCCGCTCATTCGGCGCAAGAAACGCCCACCGGCTGCCGCCAAGCCAGGCGGCATTACCGATATACGTGAAGGGAACGGGGGTGGAATCAGTGGGCTGCTGGAGGGCGGTATAGGGCACATCCCGATTGTCGGGCCCGCAGGCCAGAACAAAGAGGGCCGCGAGAGGAAGGAGGCAAGTTCTCATGCTGGTCAATGTAGGTGCTCTGCGCCAGCGGCGGAACGGCCCAAGGTTACAGCGGGATTACGAGGGGATTAGCAGACGACGGGGTAAAGCATTGGCGACCTTGCTGCCGGTCGCCGATTGCCGGGGCACTGTGATTCCCTTGAGTCAGGGTGTCATCCCGAGCAGAGCGAGGGATCTCAAACCCCAGGTGTGCTGAGATCGAGAACCTGTCTTTGAACGCAGAGGACACAAGCTCACCTCGAGCCTGAGATTCCTCGCTCTGCTCGGAATGACACCTCGGTGAATTGGAGCCTTAAGCATATTCAGCCCGCTTACCGCTTACCGC
>JBDTQP010000051.1:0-15224 GCA_039932125.1 Gemmatimonadota bacterium | reverse complement strand
GTACCGACTCTGGCAAGTAGGTATAGGCTGTCGTATGTTTGGACACCAGACGTCCAATCAACGGCAGTACGCGACGGAAGTAGGCGAGGTAGAGTCCCTTGAGCGGTTGCCACTGCGGCGTGGTAAACTCGAGGATGACGAGCCTCGCGCCGGGGCGAAGAACTCGAATGGCTTCGCGAAGACCCGCGCCGAGGTCGGCCAGGTTGCGGACACCAAAACCGACGGTCGCTCCTTCGAATACACCTTCGGCGAATGGAAGATCGAGCGCGTCGGCATTGAGAGGAATCACCGCGGTCGACTTGGTGCGTCCCTGCAGCAGCATCGGCAGGACGAAGTCAGCCCCGACCACGGACCCATGGAACCCCGGCGCGGCGGCAAGCGTCACCGCCAGGTCGAGGGTTCCGGCGCAGAGATCGAGATAACGACCATCCGGTACCCGTTCCCAGCGAAGCAGCTCCACCGCCTGGCGCCGCCAGCGGCGATCTACGTTGAGGCTGAGGAGATGATTGAGAAGATCGTATCGGGGGGCGATTGCCGCAAAAATGCTCCGGACGTACGCCCGCTTGGCGGCGCCACCGGTGACTGCAACATTACTATCCAAGTCCGGCATCGGCGGCGAATGTAGCCGGGCTATCACCGCCTCCGCAAGCTGGACTCGCTCGCGTGGCTGAACATCGCCCCGATCTGGCCTCGGCCACCGACCAGGAAGTCGTGGTCCTGGCCAGGGAAGGCCGCGACGCGGCCTATCGTGAGCTCGTCCGGCGCTATGAGCGGCCGGTGTTCAGCCTTGTCTATCGCATGGTGCGCGACCGCGAGCTGGCCGAGGATCTCGCCCAGGAGACCTTCGTCAAGGCGCTCAACGCCATCGAATCCTACCGGCCCGAGTTCAAGTTTTCCTCCTGGATTTTCAAGATCGCGAACAACGCGGCCATCGATCACCTGCGCCGGCGCGAGCTCAATACCCTTTCCCTCGATGGGTCTCCCAACGCCGAAACCCCCGACGCTGTGGAAGCCACAGCGCTCCAGGTAAGCGATCGGTCCGAAACGCCGCTCGAGGAACTCGAGGCTCGCGAGCTGGGCGGCGCCATTGAGCTTGCCATCGGACAGCTCCGGCCGGAGTATCGTGCCTGCATTCTGCTCCGCCATGTCGAGGGCCGGCCGTATGAAGAGATCGCGGAAATGCTGAGTCTTCCGCTCGGCACGGTCAAGACCTACATCCACCGCGCTCGTAATGAGTTACGCCAATCACTCGGCGACCTGCGCGAATGAAACCTCACCCGGATACCGGACGTAAGAGGATCAGCCATGACTCGTGAATCCCTCCACCTCACCGTTGATGATCTCGATGCCCTGCTGGATGGGCACCTGGATCTCATCAAGATCCGCCACATTGAAGTGTGTGATGACTGCCGAGATTTCGCCCGCGCGGAACAACAGCTGGCGGCCCGGCTCGCGGCACTTCCGCTCTTCTCGCCAGGGCCTGGCTTCAGTGAGCGGGTAATGGTAGCGGTCCGGCCGGCACATGCTCCACGCGTTCCCGGCTGGCAGCGCGCTCGGGATCGGGTCTTCGCCTCCCGGCGTTCACTGGCATTAGCGGCGAGCGTGGCGGTCGCTGTGGTGGGCTCAATGGGCGCGAGTGTCGCCTGGAGCCTTTCCCATCAGGATACAATGGCGGCCGCTGGTCAGTGGCTGGGCTCTCAGGCCGGGCAGGCGCTCTGGGTGACCCTGCAGGGTATCGCCTCCAATCTCTTCGAACAACCGTGGTACGGTAGTGTACGATCCTTCGTCGGGTCTCCCGAACGTCTTGCGGTGGTATCGGGGTCCCTGTCTCTCGCGTATCTTACCGGCGTGCTGACACTGAGGCGGCTGCTGATGGCTCCCACGTCCGGTCTGGTACGCGCCAATGCCTGATAGTCTCACCCGGCTGACAACTCGACGTAACTCTCTCCGAACCACCCTCACGGGGGTGGCTCTCATGTTGCTGGCCGCGGGCCCCGTGTCGGCCTCGATCAGTCCGGGTCCCGGCTCCAACGACCACCTGAACCATTCTCTTGAGTACCTCCGGGGACTCCTCTCGCCAGATACGCGGCAAGCCCAGGTCAGGGGACACCAGGCGAATATTGCGGCGGAGCGTCTTGGCCTGAGCTTCCGGCTGACCAGCGAGCGCACGGTGGAGATCGCGCTCGAAGAAGGCGATGTGCTGATCGACCGGAAAACCATCGGGCACTACCTTCCGGGCGGACCCCTGCAGTCATCCTGGCGCGATCTGGTCCTCGAGGCGAGCCGGCGCCCTACAGCCGATTTCCTGGCGCTGGCTCATGGCTGGGAACCCGACGGGCTGAATGAGACCGAAGTCCCTGCCGCCGAGCGCCTGCATACCAGGCTGTCCTCGCTCTCTGCCGCCGCGGTGCAGGGTCAGGCTTCGCAGGCCGTGGCACCGGCCCCCACTGGTGGATTGACGATCTCTCTCGACAATCTGGCGGATCCCGCCGCGCTCGAGCCGATGCTTCGGCGCGCCGCCAGCACTCGGCCGAGCGATCTCAAGCTCACGGTTCCCGGCGGGCGCGCGCGCTTCGGCAATTACAGCATTGGTTCCGGAGAAACCATCAACGGTCATTTGCTTCTGCTGAGAGGCGACGCCGAGGTGTACGGCGTTCTGAACGGGAACCTCGCAACCGTCGACGGCAATATCGTGATCCACGAAGGCGCTATCGTGACCGGCGACGTGCTTGCTCTCGGGGGAACGGTGCAGGATGCGGGAGGCGACATCCAGGGGGAGATCCGCACTCTTGCTCCAGCCCAGGCAAACAACGTCGCCCCCGCAGGCGCCGCGCCGCTCAGCGGTTTTCCGCTGGTGTTGAGAAATGCTGCCGGGCTCCTGGGCGTTTTCGTCACGCTCGCGGCGCTGGGGTTTGGTCTCGTCCTCTTCGGACGGCCCAATCTCGAAGTGGTTGCTGACACCGTGAGCCATACCTTCGGGCGATCCTTCATGGTCGGCCTGATTGCGCAGATGCTGCTGCTGCCGACGTTCGGCATGCTGGTAGTGGGATTGCTCCTCAGCGTCGTGGGCGTCCTGCTGATCCCGTTTGCCGTGCTTGCCTACGTTCTGCTGCTTCTTATCGGTGTCGTCGGAGGGTATCTGGCAGTGGCCCACGCGGTGGGTGAGAGTTACACGAGAAGGCGGCTCGCGATGGGTGTCTCCATCGCTTCGACAAACAGCTACCGGTACATGCTGATCGGGCTGATCGCCATGCTCGGGTTCTGGTGCGCGTGGGTTCTCTTTGGCTGGGTGCCGGTTGCGGGTGCGCTCATGAAAGGCGCCGCCTTTCTTGTCACCTGGTTTATGGCCACCGCCGGATTCGGCGCGACGCTGCTGAGCCGCGCCGGTATCCGTGAGTCATTCACCGGCCGCCTCGTCCCTCCGGAAGCGCTGACCGACGAGTACCTCTGGGCCACGCCGCAGTTTGGTGTTCCTGCGGCTAAGCGCCCCGCGACCCGCGGGACGATCAAGGACCGCTGAGCAGTGAACCGTCCCGGATTGCGGATGCGTCTCCTGCTGACGATCACCGGTCTGTTGCCTGGCACGGCGGTCGCGTCGGCTCAGACGATGCGCAACACCACGGTTTCCCGCCAGCGGCATGGAGAAGAAACCCTCAACGCGCGGATTGAATTCGGCGCCGGCACCTTCACCCTTCGGCCGACCAACTCGACGGCGCTCTACCGCATGGCACTGCTCTACGATGCCGAGCGATTCTCCCCGGTCAGCACCTTCACCTCCGATAATCAGCAGTTATTCCTCGGCGTTCAGAACGTGGGGAATGGCGGTCTTCGAGTCAGCTCCAGGCGTCACCTGGCGCAGAATGCTGTCGTTGAGCTTTCGCCGGAGGTGAACATTTCACTGGACGTCACCTTCGGCGCCGTAGAAGCAAGCCTCGAGCTTGGGGGACTTCGCCTCACCGATGGACGGATTCGCACCACGGCGAGCAAATCGATCGTCCGCTTCTCCCAGCCCAACACCGCCGAATGCAGCACCCTGGAGCTGAATGCCGGCGCCGCGGAATTCCAGGCAATCAAGCTCGGGAACAGTGGCTGCCATGAAATCAGTTTCGACGGCGGAGTGGGAGAGGTCACGCTCGATATGTCCGGAGAGTGGACCCACGACGCGCGCCTGGCGGCGCGTGTCTCCATGGGCGGGCTCACCTTGAGACTGCCCCGCGATCTCGGTGTCGAGCTCACTGTGGACCGATTCCTGGCGAGCTTCAGTCCCGCAGGTTTTGTCCGGCAAGGCCCGAGCTACATCTCCACGGGGTACGAGGGCAGGGCTCGCCACCTGCATATCAGCATCACCAGCAAGGTGGGCGAAGTGAAAATCGAATGGATCGATCCGCAGAAATAGACTGGGCTCAGCCGCAGTACGCCTTGGCCGTCTTCTGCAGAATTTTCGCAAGCATCACCACCGACTCGACATCCACCCACTCGACATCCGCATGCGCGCCGGCACCGCTGGGGCCGATGACCGCCGTGTCAATCCCCGCCGCCGAGAAAAGTGCAGCGTCCATCCAGAAGCTCCTGCCGACCTTTTTCGGGGGATGCCCAAGCACAGACTGAGTCTCTCCCATAAGCGTGCTGACAAGAGGAGAGGACGGAATAGCTTCAAACGGCTCGCGGGAAAGCAGGGAGCGTAAGGCGGCGCGGAAGTCCGGATCGATACCGCTCAGCAGACCCAGGATTTCACCCAGCTCCTCGAGTGCAGCGCGAACGGTTTCGCCGGGGACGGTCCGGCGTTCCACGAGAAGCCGGCAATGCGCCGCATACGTGCTCGCACCAGTTCCGCCTGATATGGTCGCGGCATGAAGCGATGGCTTGCCAAGCAGCGGGTGGGGTTCTCTCGCGCTGAGTCGTGACTCCAGCAGCTTGAGATGAGCGAGCACCTGCCCCATCCGCATAATGGCGTCCACCCCTTCCTCAGGCCTGCTGCCGTGCGCGGCGTGGCCAAACGTCTCGACCTCAAACCATGAAAAGCCCTTGTGAGCCACGCAGACGTCGAGCTCTGTTGGCTCGGTGACAATGGCCGCATCTGCGCGGACGCTGGCCAGCAGGTCAACCGTCCCGAGACTCGCGTCTTCTTCGTCGGCCACAGCGGCGAACAGAACGTCTCCCCGCAGCCGCGAATCCCCGGCTGCAAGGGCCCGCATGGCCCACATGCAGGCGGCGAGGCTCCCTTTCATATCATAGGCGCCGCGACCGTAGACCCGGCCTTCTCGAAGCTCACCGGAGAAGGGATCCCGCATCCCCTGAACACCCGTGGTATCGAGGTGGGCGTTCAGAATGAGAGACCGGCCGCCGCCCGAACCGCTCAGCCTGCATACAACCCCGGGGCGCCCGGTCCTGGTCTCATGAACCGTGGCGTCAAGCCCGGCGCCTTTCAGCCAGCGCTCGACGTACCCCGCGATTTCTCCTTCACCCGGAGCGCCTGCCACGAGACCCGGGTTGACCGAGTTGATGCGAACGAGATCCTGGACAGTATGCGCGAGGTCATCCTGCTCTCTCGTCTCAGGCATGCGTATTCAGATGTTGGGACCCTCTTATCGAGGCCACAGCCAGCCAAACACCCCAGCGGTGAGAAGGGCGTACACCAGGCCGTCTATCACTTCCTTGATGACCGAGGGCCATGGCTTGCTCTGCCAGATTGCCTGTGAGACGTGTGCAGCGGCAAAGGCCAGCCATGCGGTCGCGCTGACGACACGGAACACCATCATGAATTCGGTCCCCCGCGGCAACACGACGCCCGCGACATACCCGACCAGCAGTGCAACCACGATCAGATACAGAAACCAGGCACCGAGCATTGGCCCCATGGAAATGACCCCCGGATCGCGCAGGGTCAGCATGCCGACGGGTCCCTCGCGGAATTTCTTCTGCATCGCGTCGCCTTTGAGCAAACTCATGTCGGAGCAGTACGGAAACATGTACTGGCCTTTCCCGGCATTGTGCGAGCGAAGCGCTGCCAGCACGGCATCTTCACCGGGCAGCGCCCGATAATCGCTGCGGTGATACTTGAGCACCATATGCAGCACCGAGCTCGCGAAGAACACGATGACAGCGGAGAGAAGAATCGGCATCCAGAGATCGGCGACAGAGATCATACCTTGTCCTTGGGTTTGGGGAGGATGCCATAGTTCTACACCTCGTCATCACCCCGTCAAGAGGCGGGGAAGTCCTCAGCCAAGCCGAACCCGAATTCTGCCCCCCACGCCCATCCCGAGTCTCCGGCTCGCCGAGCCATCACGCACCGCGATCTCGACCGTATTCCCCGAGCCGATATACGCCAGGAGCTCGCCCCTGGGAACGTCGCCGAAGGTCCGCCGAACCGGACCGATAGCAAAATCCTCGACCTCGAGCGTGGCATAGGGCGGGGCCAGGTTCTCCGTCAGGTTCGTGACCAGGTTTCCGAATCGGTCTACGTAGAGAACTTCTCCGATTACCGACTTTCCCTGGTACCAGGGAACCGGATCAGTAAGCCGGGTGAGCTCCCCCAGCACTGTCGCCCCGATCGAGAGCACGCTATCTCCGAGGGCCAGCCGCGCGGCGGCCGGCGCAAAGAGATCGCGGCCATGAAAAGTTGGCGCCGCGCCTTCGGGTACGGCAATCTCGACGATCGTTGGCTCGGCATTATACAAGGCCGGCGTCAGGACCCCGTTGTCGGGTCCGACAAAGCGATGACCGCCGCTTTCCACCGCGATGGCTGAGCGAGTTCCGCCGACGCCGGGATCTACCACCACGAGATGAACGGTGCCGGCGGGAAACCGGTGCCATGCCCGGCCGAGAATGTGGCTCGCTGAGCGGATGTCGCCGGGAGGTATGTGGTGGGTGATGTCGATGACAGCGGCAGCGGGCGCGAGGGTGGCGAGCACACCCTTCACTTCTCCGACATACGAGTCCGAGGTTCCGAAATCAGAGAGAAAGGTGATGAGGGGCAATCAGATCATGGGTGACAAGTGACAAGACACGTGATACAGCTCAGCCTCGAAGGATGGGCAGCTGCATCGAGCGTCCTCCGAGTCTCTGCGGCAGTGACTCGGCGATAGCGATCAGTGCCTGGGCCGCGGGTGAGTCCGGCTGGGCCACGACGACCGGCTTTCCGGCGTCTGCCTGGTCGGCAAGCTGCGCCTGCAGCGGAACCCGGCCGAGGAGCGGCACGCCAACTTCGTCGGCCAGGCGATCACCCCCTCCGGTGCTGAAGAGCTCGTGGCGACTGCCGCAATCGGGGCAGACAAATCCGCTCATATTTTCGATGATGCCGACCACCGGTACGTTCACGCGCTCGAACATTCTGACTCCGCGCAAGGCGTCACCGATGGCAACTTCCTGCGGGGTTGTGACGATTATCGCGCCCGCCACGTGACAGGCCTGGACCAGGGAAAGCTGAGCGTCGCCGGTACCGGGGGGAAGGTCGACAATGAAATAATCCAGCTGGCCCCATTCCACGTCGCGCAGGAACTGATGCACGATCTTCATGATGATCGGACCGCGCCAGATCGCCGGCGCATCACGCTCGACCAGAAAGCCAAGCGACATGAGCTTGACTCCATGCGCCTGGAGCGGCTGGATTTTGCCGCCGATTACCGGTGGCTTTTCAAAAACCCCGAACATCCTCGGTACATTGGGACCGTAGACGTCGGCGTCCATGACGCCGACCCGGTGGCCCGCGCGTGCCAGGGCCACCGCCAGATTAACGGCGACGGTGGACTTGCCAACCCCGCCCTTTCCGGAAGAAATCGCCAGAATCCTGCCCAGCCCAGGCATCTCGATCGGCTGGGGCGGAGCCGGCACACCGGCGGTACTGCTCTGCGAGCTCGAGCTCTGGCCGGGAGGAGCGTGACTCGCGCGGGGAGCGCCAGCAGGGTCTACTACGCTGATCTTAACCTCGGAAACTCCCTCGACCGCACGGATCGCGGCGCGAGCCTCACGCACCAGCGTCGCGGGATCTTCGCGACCCAGTAGAAAGGTGAACGAAACCTTACCGGCATCGTCGACCACGAGGTCGCGAACCATGCCGGCGGAAAGAAGGTCGTTTTCCAGGCGGGGATTTTGAATTCGGGCGAGTGCGGCACTGACCTGGGCTGCGAGTGACACCTGCTACTCCTTGTGCGATTGGATGACTGGAAGACTGGATGGCCGGATGATTGCTCTCCATGGCGGGAGGATCTGCTGCTTCATCACCCAATCGCGAAATCAGCCAATCATCCAATTTTTTTCTTAGACAGAATCTACCTGCTTCACCTCGGGAACCAGCTGGCGAAGGCGGGTTTCGATTCCCTGTTTGAGTGTGATGGAAGAGGCGGAGCAACCGTGGCACGTCCCGCCCAGCCTGAGGAGCAGGGTCCCATCGCCCTCATCAAAGTCCACGACTTCTACGTTGCCTTTATGTGAGGCAATGTAGGGACGAAGCGTGTCCAGCGTCTGTTCAATGCGATCGAGTATATCCATGTCTCTCCTGCCTTCTCCACTGCGATTCAATCCACGATGCCGGTAACGCTCGTGTGATCGGAGGTTAGCGATCAGCCCCGTGCAGAGTTACGCTGGCCTTACCACCCGAAATGCCGGACGCCAGGAACTCGCGCGCCGCGCCAAGAATGAGCTGCTGCGCCTCGGCCATACTTCCGTCGACCGAGATACCAGCGGCCTTCATGTGGCCGCCCCCGCCGAAAGGACGGGCAAAGGCAGCAACATCTACATCACCCACCGACCGAAGGGAGACCTTGATGCGCCCGCTCGCGAGCTCCCGGAAGAGGAGTGCCATGCGGACACCGGCAATGCTTCGCGGGTATTCAACGACGCCGTCGAGATCATCCGGAGTGACCCCGTGACGCGCCATCGCGCCGGGAGGAACGGTCACCCAGGCGAGGCCGTGTTCCGGTTCTACCACCAGCGTCTGCAAAGCCTCAGCAAGCAACCGGGCCCGGCCTTCGGGCGCGTTGGCGTAGACGTCGAGATAGATACTCTCGGGATCGAGTCCCGTCTCGAGGAGCGCCGCTGCGGTTCTGAGCGTCCTGGCGTTGGTGTTACTGAACCGGAACGCTCCGGTGTCGGTCAGGATGCCCACGTAGAGACTCCGCGCGGCGTCCTGTGACAGCGGCCAGTCATTGCCCAGGGCAAGCTCGTACACGAGCGCGGCGGTAGCCGACGCCTGGGGGTCAACGTAACGGGGACCATCGGGAAGCTCACCCGGGCTCACATGATGGTCGATGCATCCGACCGGGACTCCCCGCTCGCGCACTGCCTGGGACAGCATTCCGATGCGATCGAGATCGCCGATATCCAGCACGACAATCAGGTCCGCTTTTCGAATCTCCCTGACCGCCTCAGCGCTGCGGTCCACACCGGTCAGGCCATCGAACAGAAAGTCATACCTTGGCGGCGTTGGCGTAGGATTGGTGATGACAACGTCAATGCCCCGGGCCTTGAGCAGATGGGTCAGTCCCGCCTCGCTCCCCAGGCCATCGCCATCCGGATTGACGTGGGTCGTGAGACATACCCGCATTCCGGGCACAAACGCCGCGGCGAAGGTGTGGGCCGCCGTGAGTTTGGCGGGTGATAGATGCATGGTCATACCCCTAAGGTAATACCATCGTGTGGCTGATCTGGAGCCGCATCCACGATCTCCAGAGCTTCAGGTTACCGCGCTTTCACGCGATGGCCCGGGCCCGGGCCTTTTCATGGCTCCTCAAGCTTCGGTTCTGCGACCAAAAAAAAGAGGCGCCTGGAAGGCGCCTCTCCTTTTTCGGTGCAGCCGAGTTTGTCAGCGTCCCAGTTTCGCCAAACGAGAATTACGGATACCGTAGGAAAAGTAAATCACGAGGCCAATCGCCATCCAGATGATCAGCCGGAGCCAGGTATCTCGCGGCAGGCCGTACATCATGTAGCCGCAGATCAGGATACCGAGAATCGGAACCAGCGGCACCATCGGTGTACGGAACGGGCGCGGAAGATCGGGCTGCATCCGGCGGAGCACCCAGATACCTCCGCAAACGATGACGAACGCCAGCAGCGTGCCGATCGAGACCAGCTCGCCCAGCAGGCCGATGGGGAACAAGCCGGCGATCAGCGCCGCCACCAGGCCGGTGATGATCGTGGCGACGTACGGGGTCTTGAACCTGGGATGCACCTTGCCAAATATCGGTGGAAGCAGCCCGTCCCTCGACATCGAGTAGAAGATTCTCGGCTGCCCCATCAGCATCACCAGCACGACGGAAGCGAGGCCGGCGATCGCGCCGATATTCACCAGGAAGCCCAGCCACTTGAGTGCGGGACCCGCCTTCTCGATTGCGACAAACACCGGGTGTGGGACATTGAGCTCGGTGTAGTGCGCGATACCGGTCATCACCAGCGCCATCGCAATGTAGAGCACCGTGCAGACGGCAAGGGAACCGAGAATGCCGATCGGCAGGTCGCGTTGCGGGTTCTTGGCCTCCTGTGCCGCTGTCGACACCGCGTCGAATCCGATATAGGCGAAGAAAATGACGCCGGCGCCGCGAAGAATGCCGCTCCAGCCGAAATGACCCGATTCCCCGAGATTCGGCGGAATGAAGGGATGCCAGTTGGCGGTGTTGATGTACTTGATGCCGAAACCAATCACCAGCAGAACGATGGCAACCTTGACGATGACAATGATGTTGTTGAACCGGGCCGACTCCTTGATGCCGACGACGAGGAGTGCTGTGAGCAGGAGAACCAGGATCATCGCGGGAAGGTTCAGCACGCCGGCCGCGAGCTGATATCCCTTGCCCACGCAATCCGCTATGGCGACCGTGGTCCGCGCCGCGGCATCGAGCGCGACGCCGCCGGTGGCGGGATCGACGCAAATCTGCGAACGCACCAGGGTGTGGGTGCCTTCCACCGTCAGGGGAGCACCAACCAGCGCCGCAGGCAGGTGGATTCCCAGCTCGGTCATGAAAGCGGTGAAGTAGCCTGACCAACCGACCGCAACGGTCGACGAGGCGAACAGGTACTCGAGAATGAGGTCCCACCCGATGATCCAGGCGACGAACTCGCCCATCGTGGCATAGCCGTACGTGTATGCGCTACCCGCGACCGGGATCATTGACGAGAACTCGGCGTAGCAGAGTCCCGCGAAAAGGCATCCCGCGCCGGCCAGGATAAAGGAGATGACGATCGCTGGCCCGGCGTAGAGCGCAGCGGCCGTGCCGGTGAGCACGAAAATACCAGCGCCAATGATCGCTCCGATGCCGAGGAAAACCAGGTTGGAAGCCGTCAGCGCTCGATTGAGAGCGTGCTCACCCTCCTCCGGTACGAGTTCGGCGAAGGTCTTGGTGCGGAAGAGACTCATTAGGGTTCCTGGTTAGAGTTGTCGTCTGCTCTGAAATGTTTCACGAGAAGAACATCCCGCGAGACCCCACCACCTTACCCGCGCGAGGCCGCCTCACGCTGCTGCTGCAACACGCTGTGCTTCCTGCTGTACCCGAAGTAGATGAAGAATCCGATCACCAGCCAGACGATCAGTCGAAGCCAGGTGTCTTTCGGCAGGGTTGCCATCAGGCCAAGGCAGCAGATGATCCCCATGATCGGAACGAATGGCACCCACGGTGTCCTGAACGGGCGTTCGAGGTCGGGCCGCTTGTGCCGGAGAATGAGCACGCCGGCGCAGACGAGCACGAACGCGAGAAGCGTCCCGATATTCACCAGCTGGCCGAGCAGTTGGAGCGGGAGAATCCCGGTCGCTATGCCCACGGCGATCCCGGTGAAGATGGTAGAGAGGTAGGGTGTCCGGAACCTGGGGTGAACGGTTCCCGCCCATTTGCCGAGGAGCCCGTCACGCGACATGGAATAGAAGACGCGGGATTGACCGAGCAGCATCACCAGGATCACCGAGCCCAGGCCGAGTACCGCACCCACATCCACTGAAATACGAACCCACCCGGGTGCGCCGATCTTCTCCATCGCATACGCCATGGGAGCCGCGAGATTAAGCTCGGAGTATGGCACCATACCCGTCAGGACCGCCGACACGATCACGTATAACAGGGTACAGATAGCGAGCGAGGCGAGGATGCCGATCGGCAGATCCTTCTGGGGATTGCGCGCTTCCTGCGCCGCGGTCGAGACCGCGTCGAAGCCGATGTAGGCGAAGAAGACAAGACCGGCTCCGCGCAGCACGCCGGACCATCCGTAAGTCCCCCACTCACCGGTGTTCGGGGCAATCAGGGGATGCCAGTTTGCGGTATTGATGTGCTGTACACCGACCAGGACGATGAGCAGGATAATGGCAACCTTGAGAAACACGATCAGGTTGTTGACCGACGCGGATTCCTTGATGCCGATCACAAGCACCGTGGACATGAGCGCGACAATGAATACGGCCGGCAGGTTGACAACGGCACCGGTGAGATTGAGTCCGGAGTGGGCGCACCCAGCCACGGCTGTGGTAACCTGTCCGGCAGTGCACCACTGGGTTGGGGCGTTGGTGAAGTGCGGCGGCAACACGATACCAAACTGGCCCAGTAAACTTACAAAGTGGCCGGACCAGCCGACGCCGACCGTCGCCGCACCCGCCGCATACTCCAGCACCAGGTCCCACCCGATGATCCATGCGACCAGCTCGCCCATGGTTGCATACGAATAGGTGTAGGCGCTGCCGGCGATCGGCACTGCCGCGGCCATTTCGGCGTAGCAGAGTCCGGCAAAGGCGCAGGCGATGCCAACAAGAATCATTGACATCCAGACTGCCGGTCCGGCGTGCAGTGCGGCCGCCTGGCCGGTGAGCACAAAAATGCCGGCGCCGATAATGGCGCCGACACCAAGTGCAGTCAGGCCCCAGGGGCCGAGGTGCCTCTTGAGGGACCGCTCGGTAGTCTCATCAGCCTGAGCCTGAAGCTCGGAGATAGACTTGGTAGCCCATAGATCCATACAGAGATCACCTTACTGGAGAATGAACTGCTTTTCAATGGGAGCCCGAACGCGGGTGCGCCAGGATAGGGCGGTACTTAACTGACGACAAATTTGTCCGTGAATTGATCCACAGCGGAGGTCCCGCAGTGGCCCTGCAACAACATCAGCTGAGAAAGCCAGGCCCTAAGATGCGGCGCGGAGCCCGTTTAGGCAACCATTCGAGTCCATTGTCCGCCGGCTGGAGCCGGCAGGTGCCACCTTCCGCCCGACCCCACTCTTGCTAGCGACTGTAATTGGGTGCTTCCCTGGTGATCGTGACATCGTGCGGGTGGGATTCCCGGAGACCGGCGGTGGTGATCTGTACCAGCTCGACCTCGCTCCGAAGGGCCGGTATGTCCGGTACGCCGCAGTATCCCATTCCACTCCGGAGTCCTCCCACCATCTGGAAGAGCACGTCACCGACCGGCCCCTTATACGGCACCCGTCCTTCGATGCCCTCCGGCACCAGCTTGGCCGGGCCCATTTCACCCTGCTGGAAGTAGCGGTCGGCGGAGCCATCCTGCATGGCAGAGAGACTGCCCATTCCGCGAATCATCTTGAATCGCCGCCCTTCGGCGAGAATGGATTCTCCCGGACTTTCTTCAGTTCCGGCCAGCATAGCACCCATCATGACGGAGGACGCGCCGGCGGCAAGAGCCTTCACCGCGTCTCCCGAGTACTTGACGCCACCATCCGCCACCACTGGCACATCACCCGCGCCCCGCACCGCTTCGATGATCGCGGTTATCTGGGGCATCCCTACGCCGGTCACGACGCGAGTCGTGCAGATGCTGCCGGGCCCGACACCAACCTTGACCGCGTCGACACCTCGCCGCACCAGCTCACGGCTTCCCTCTTCGGTTGCCACGTTGCCCGCGACGAGTTGCACATCGGGGAAGGTCTGGCGGAGTGACTCGACGGTTTTGAGAACTCCCTCGCTGTGGCCATGGGCTGAATCAACGACGAGGACATCGACGCCCGCGTCGATCAGCGCTTTGGCGCGCGCGTTCACATCGGGAGTCGCCCCGACCGCGGCGGCCACGCGGAGCCGGCCGTGCTGGTCCTTGTTTGCATCGGGGTGTTCTCTGCGCTTGAAGATGTCCTTGACTGTGATCAGACCCTTGAGCACACCCTGGTCGTCCACTACGGGAAGTTTCTCGATCCGGTGTCGGGCGAGAATCCGCTCGGCCTCGTCCAGATCGGTTCCGACGGGGGCGGTGACCAGATTTTCCCGGGTCATCGCATCCCGGATGGGCTGATCGAGATTCCGCTCGAACTGCAGGTCTCGGTTGGTGATAATGCCGACGAGTCTTCCCTGTCCGTCCACAATCGGAACACCGGAAATTCTGAAGCGGGCCATGAGTGTCGCGGCTTCACGAAGCGGCCGATCCGGTCCCAGTGTGATCGGATTCAGGATCATTCCACTCTCGCTGCGCTTGACCCGGTCAACTTCGGCCGCCTGCCGCTCCACCGTCATGTTCTTATGAAGAACACCGATCCCTCCCGCCCGGGCCATGGCCATAGCCATCTCGGCTTCCGTAACCGTGTCCATGGCGGCGGAGACGAAGGGGATGTTGATCGCGATGGACCGAGTGAACAGGCTGGCGATGGAGACGTGACGCGGATGGACGGAAGAGTAACGAGGAGCAAGCAGGACATCGTCGAAGGTGAGCGCGAGCCCCGGGCGAACTTTGCTCATACTCGGCGACGCCCCGGCGCGCACTCCAGGATCTCAACCTGGCCATAAACAGAGACCTGCCGCTCGCGATTGGGCGAAGCTGGCAGGCCAGAGGTGATGTAGGGTTCCATCTTGAAGAATAGAGGGAGCCATTACCCGGGGTCAAGCCGCGTTATCCGCGGGTTGCCCAGTCTTCAGGCCGAGGTCACCCCGCTGGTTTGGCGCGATCGGCCGGGGGTAGCGAGGGCTGGGATGCTGGAGCCGGTGGGACTGATCGAGAGCGATCATCAGGCGGTGCGCCTTCGGTGGCTCGAACGGCTTCGTCGACCACTGCCTTCCCGGCAGCTGACAGGCCTTTCATCAGTTTGCCGGCGCTATCCATGAGGTTCATCGTCCCGCTGATCGCCTTTATCGGAATCTTGCCGGCCCGCATGGTGTCTTCCACCGTCTCGGTGATCCGCGCGAAAATATTATTGGGCGATTGCCGCTCGGCATACTTGCTCTCCAGGAACTCCACATAATCGAGTACCTGGAATCCGCGATCGTCACTCAGCGACTCGAGGCGGCGAAGTATGCGCTGCTTGAGCAAATCGTTCAT
>JBDTQP010000050.1:0-15338 GCA_039932125.1 Gemmatimonadota bacterium | reverse complement strand
GGTAGCAGGTTGAGCGCTCGCCCGGAGTTTGGCCGGTTCGGGAACCAGCTGACTGGTGACTCGCATGCGGCGCGGTTCGATAACAAAGGTCCAGAGCAGCGCGAAAAGAAAGAGCCCGAGCAGAACTCCCTGCGCAACGAGCGTCTCCACTGTCTGATAGATTCCCATCCCGGGCACCCGAGGCATCCAGCTCACTGGTGTCAGCGAGACGAGCCCGCCTTCCTGAAGTTCCGCGATGCCCTTTCCCGCAAAGACAAAAGCCATATAGTAGAGAAACGCGCTGGTTACGGCGAAGAAAGGCTTGAGCGGGATCTTTACGCCGAACCGGTTGATTGCGTAATAGACCGCGACCAGGATTAGAGACCCTGCTGCAATCCCGGCAACGACAGGCATTGCCGAGGCGGTCGAGCCGCCGGCGACAAACAACGCCTTGTAGAAGAGGACAGTCTCAAAGCCTTCCCGGTAGACCGCGAGAAAGGCAACGGACGCGAGAGCAAGCGCCGACCCACTCGTGAGGGCCTCTTCAACCTTGCCCTTCACGAACCGGTTCCACTTGGCAACTTCCATTTTCGAGAGAAGCCAGTAGCTCACGTAAAAAAGCATGGCCACGGCAAGCATCATGGTGATGCCTTCGAGGGCCTCCTGGTGTCCGGGCTTGAGCCGAATGAGTGACTGCAGGACCACCGCTGTCAGCAGGCTGCATAGCACCGCCGCGCCCGCGCCAATATGCACATCTCTCCGGCGATGCCCGGCCCCCATCTTGACCAGCATGGTTACCAGCGCGCCGAGAATCAGGATCGCCTCCAGCCCCTCGCGGAGCATCAGGCCGAAGGAGCTCAGAAAGAGATTCGCGGGCGACATGGTGTCGCCCAGCGTGCGCTCGGCTCTTTCCAGCCGGGCCAGAAGATTGGCCTGGATGGTGGTGAGCTCCTGCGATGTGGCACCGCCAGCCGCCCGGGTTCGCAGCGCGGCGAAATCGGCTTCCAACTCACCGGCGAGACCATTGTCTTTGGCTCGAACCTGGGGCTCTACCTGCTCGAAGGTCATGTAGGCGTCGAAGGCGGTCGCACTCGCGGCATCGCCCTGCCTCCCACTCGCCAGCCCAAGCGCCGAGTCTACCTGCGACCGCACCCGGGAAAACACCTTCTCGACTTTGCTGCTGGTGCCGGCATCAGCAAGCTGGTAATTCCGTACGGCGGCTACACGCGCCAGGGTGGCCGTATTCTCCAGGCTGCCGCCGGGCGCCATTGCCGCCGCGAGCGCAGAATCCGACATGCGTCCGGTCGTGGCAAAAGCGCGAAGTGCGGGAGGCACGTCGCCGGTGGGGGAAGGCAGCCGGAGCAGCGTAGCATAGGCGGCCGCAGCCCATCGATCATCTGGACTGAGTCGCCCCTCGAAGGCCGGCATCGCGGTGCCGGTTACACCGATAGTGATCCGCTGGTAATAGTCGAGTGGGGAGACTCCCCGGAGACTTGCTGCGTCGGCCAGGTTTGCTGGTGGAGGCGTCATGCTCCCGGCTGCGGTCCCGTCTCCATGACCCAATGTCCCGTGGCAGTTGGCACAATTGGCCTGGTACACCTGCGCTCCACGAGCCAGGCTGGGTATATCCAGGGGGAATTCATCGAGTGAGATGCCCATCTGCGCGGCCAGCCGGTTGGAAGCCGCCAGAACCTGGGCGGTCACGGAATCGCCGGAGCCATGACGGTTCACCATCTTCAGGATAGCGTCGATGTCCTGAATTGTGCCGCGACCCACATCTGGCGGAAGCAGTCCGGCGGCACGCCGGGCCTCCGTCAGAAAAAGTCTTGCTTCCTCAACCTCAGCCGGTGCGACGACATTTCCACCCCGCACCCCCAGGCGATACTCCTGGGCAGCCAGCCTGGTCGAAGCCGCAATCCTGCGAACGTTGGAGGTCTGGTCCTCCGAGTTCTGTTGCGGCAATATGAGACTCGCTGCAAGGATGAACTTGGAGAGGCCACCGATGAGAATCATTCTCAATTCGTTTTCATAGCGTGCCGAAAAGTAGAAACGGGAGGGCGGGTTAGCAAGAGATAGGCGTGCTAATCTTTTTTCGTGAGGAGGGCTACCGCACCGGCGGTGGCATCGGAATGGGTGAGCGAAAGGTGAATTTCGAGGGGCCCGTATGTCTCTGCCAGCTGGGCGGCGAGGTTATGCAGCCGGAGCACCGGCCGTCCATCGGCATGGCGAAGGACCTCGAGATCGTGCCAGCCTACGGCACGAGCGTCAGGCAGAGATTGAAGGGCCTTATAGGACGCCTCCTTAGCTGCGATCCTGGCGGCAACAGCGCGGGCAGGAGCATGAAGGGTCGCCACGTAGGCCTGCTCGCGCTCCGTCAGCAGCTTCTTGAGAACCCTCTGTCCTTTGCTCTTCATCATTTTTTCGATCCGGGCGATATCCACCAGATCGATCCCAATACCAAGAACGTTCATGCGGGCTCCACCAGTCGATCCCACCAGTCCCACCACCAGCGCGAGAAACTTTCAAGAAAGGCCGGGCCCCGGACATAACCACCGACCACGAGTCCCACATAGATCGCGACCCCGAGCACCACTGCCGCAATGAGCCAGAGAAGCCAGCGAGGTCTGCGCCATGATCGACCGGCCTCCACCAGCGGAGTCCAGCGATTCCATTCAGCGTGGGCCGCGTCTTCCAGTTGCATCCAGGCAGATTCAATCTTCCGTGCGGTTGTCATCAGCGCGCCCCGCCAGCGCTCAAGAGCTTCACGATCGAGCACGCCGGACTGACGCATCCTGCTCCCTTGCTGCTCGAGCCCCTCGAGGCTCCCGGTAAGTGTTATGCCAGGAGCTCCGATTCTCGATGCAAGTGCGCGACGCTCCACATCGTTGAGAATGAGGCGTTTCCTGCGGCGGCCAGGCATCCGGGATTCGAGGGCGGCGGCGGCGATTCGCTCATCGATCAACGCGGTTAGATACACTGCCGCTCCACGCACCGCGGCTTCCCACGCTCCGAGCCAGGCTGCGCTGTTCAGCGCGTCCACCGCAGCTTCACGATCACCGGCCGAGCTCCATGATCTGGCATCGGCCGCCAGCTCGAATATTGATGTGGCAAGCTCGAGACGAACATCATCGAGAGAGAAAGGCCGCCCGGACATGGGGCCGGAAGGCATGGCCACCCGGCCGAGCGCGGGGCCAAGCTCAGGAATCTGTACAGCGGAAGGAACGCGAACAGGACTGCTCGAAGTCATCGTGCAAACCTAACAGCGATCGGTTTCATCGAGCAGCGATTCCTTCCCCCGTCAATGAGCCAGCTATCCGTGCCACGGAACCGGTCCGCCGCTCGTACCGTCCGACGAACTGAGCCAGGGAGTCGGTGAGAAACCGGGATCGATCGATACCGGTCACCGCGATCGCGCGCTCTATCTGGCCGGGCTCGCCTTCAATCTCGACGAGAATATCCATCTCCGGGTAGCGTTCGAGCCGGACGCTGGCCCCATGACTTTCAAACACTTCGATCCTGCGATCAATTGCATGAACTTGGCGATATCCCAGCGCGGTCAGAAGGGGACGCGGATCAGCGCCGTGCTCGATGGTGAATTCAAGCTCCTCGCGCTGCTTGTACCCATCGTCTGAAATTTTACCGGGCCCTTTCCAGCCCAGGATGGTCTCAACAGTTCCATCCGCGGCAATCATCCGCCGGGTTCGAAGCACCTGGTCAGCCCGGGAGAGCTCGCCGTCGCGATCGAAACGGCGGTCCTGCATCTCCCCTTCAAAGATCAGCGTCGCCTGCGCGGCGTGCAGCCGCCTTCTGACCTCTATGATATCCGGGACGACGGCCTTGAGCTCCAGCTCCTGGTGACCTCCATCCGGCATCGTTTTATTCCAAAATGGCAGCGAGCACGTCCTGCGTGCCTGCCAGGTCAGGGAAGACTGCTGCTGCACCGGCGGCGCGCAGATCGTCCATCGTGTACGATCCTGTCGCCACGCCGATCGCACGGGCATTGATACCGAGGCCGCAGGTGACGTCCGATGGTGTGTCTCCCACGATTACCACTTCAGAGCCATGGGGGACCCGTCCGAAAAACTGATGTGCCCTGGCGGCGGCGATCGGCGGCAGGGCCGATCGTTGTGCTGCGTCCGATCCATACGCCCCCACCTTGAACCGCTCTGGCAATATTCCCGCGGATCGAAGCTTGAGCGCGGCTCCCTCCACGAAATTACCGGTGAGCAGGCCCACCACGACGTAGGGTTCCGCTTCGAGAGCAGACAGCAGCTCAGGGATGCCAGGAAGAACAGTGGTTCGATGATGAGGGAGCGCCAGCTCGGCCTGAAGCAGCGAGACGTAGCGGCGTCCCAATGACTCCAGGCGTTCTGCGGTAGGAGGATCCGCATGACCCGCGGCGGCGAAAAGTTCCAGGAGAATCTGCGGGTCGGTTTTCCCGTCGAACCGAACCTGTTCCCAGGCCTCGCTATGATCCAGCTCGGTGGCGAGCGCCGCGATTATGGCGCGACGCCCAGCCCCGGCTGAGAGGAGAATGGTGCCATCGATATCAAAGAGAACCAGCTTCTTCATGGATCAGCTGCCCTCACCATCGGTGGTGGAAGAATCCGCAATTCGGCGAACTTCTACCAGCTGGTCGCGAAGTTTCCAGGCCCGGTGGCCAGCCGTCCAGTTTTCCACTACGAACCCTCCACACGCCATCGTTGAGTGCACGATAAAATCTTCTTCTCCCGCCAGCGCCACGTGAGTGATTTTGTCGCCGTTATCACTGAAGAAGAGAAGATCGCCCGTGGCGATCGAGTCTCGTGAGACCGCTTTCCCCGCTCGGGCCTGGTCGGCCGAGTCCCGGGGAAGGAGAACACCCCGAGCGGCGAAGGCCGCCTGAATCAGGCCGGAACAGTCCACCCCCCACGGGGTCACTCCGCCCCACAGGTAAGGTGCCCCGCTGAACCGGCCCACGACCCAGTCGATTGTGCGCTCGGCTCGTGATCGCCGCTCGAACTCGGGCGCCTGGAGAATTGACCCGGTTACCAGGGTTCCTCTCCACCCGGATGGCAGCTCCCAGCCTTGCCCCTCCGGCGCTACCCGAGCGAGGAGCGGGAGCGAAAATCTTTCACCGTCGGGATTATGGAGGACGGCTCCATCGGCGAGATAGAGAGCGACACTGCGCCAGCGTTCAGCGTCCTCATCGCTCGCTTCGCGGAGGTACCCGCGATGAGACCAGCCGGAATAGCCATCGATCGCGCGCGTGAGAGCAAACCAGTCACCCCGCCGCTCGCCGATGCGCGCGGTGTCGCCGATGATGAGCTGACTCACAACCTCGCTGCGCGGATTGGGTTCCCGCATGAGCGGAGCAACGGCGGCGGCAACGATGACGCGGTTCATCGGGAAAGAGGTCTCACAGGAGGCCATGCGGGAACATCAGCGGACATCCAGACGACACCAGAGGAAACCGGGGAAGCAGCTATTCACTCGACCCGCTGCTCGACAACGGCCCTTTCACGCCGGCCTGGGGTGCCAGCGCCTGGCATGCATTGCAGAGGACAACCCCGCGGAACGTGCAGATGAGACAGATGAACGTTCCGCAGCTGGAGCAGGGATACCCTTCAGAGGCCCGCTCCTCATTTCCACAGGAGCGGCAGATCATCGCATCATGTTCCTTCGTATCAGCCATGCATCACACCGGGATGGAGTAGCGCTTGATCTTGTTGATCAGTGTGGCGCGGGAGATACCCAGCTCGACGGCGGCCCGGGTGCGATTGCCGGAGTGATGCCGGAGCGTTCGCTCGATGTGCTGGCGCTCGAGATCGTCCAGCGAGAGCGGGTTGTGCCGGCGATCACCCGGCCCTGCGCGCGCCCGGAACTCACCGGGCAGGTGCTCGACCGCAATCTCCGGTTTTCCCTGCGCCAGGATCAGCGCGCGCTCCAGCACGTTGCGCATCTCGCGCACGTTACCGGGCCAGCCGTAGCCGAGCATGCGTTCCAGCCCATCGGCGGAGATGGATTCAGGCCCTCCTGGAACAGTGGACCGCAAATCGTTGAGCAGCCGGCTGATCAAGGCCAACCGGTCCTCGCGGGAGCGATCCCGCACCGCGGGCATGTGAAGCGGCATCACGCTCAGCCGGTAGTAGAGATCCTCCCGGAAGCGACCGGTCTCGACCTCGTTGGACACATCCTTATTGGTCGCCGCTATGAGCCGGACATCCACGGTCAGCTCGCGAGTACCGCCCAACCTCCGAAACGTCTTGGTCTCCAGCACCTTCAGCAGCTTCGGCTGCAGCTCGACCGCCAGATCTCCGATTTCATCGAGGAAGATGGTCCCATGATCGGCGATTTCGAAGAGGCCCTGTTTCCGGTCCTTGGCATCAGTGAACGCGCCCTTCTCGTGACCAAACAATTCCGAGTCTAGAAATGTCGCGCTCAATCCCCCGGCATTGACCTCGACGAACGGCTGTTTCGCGCGGGGACTCAGGTTATGGATCATCCTCGCTACCCAACCCTTGCCGGTTCCGCTCTCGCCTACGAGGAGCACGGTGGTGCGCTCGCTCTGCGCGAGCAGACCGACCTGGCGGGCCAGCTCCTGCATGGCGGGAGACTTCCCCAGGGAGTCAGTTCCCTGGCCCGGTGCGATCGTGGACTGAAGTAGCTCGTTGATCCGGCGAAGCCGGGCCTTGTCGCCGGCGCGAGCGGCCGCAGCCGCGAGATGCGCCATGTCCACCGGCTTGGTAAGAAAGTTCTCAGCACCGAGCTGCATGGCGCGGACTGCCGTTGGAATATCACTCTGCCCGGTGAGCAGAATGACAGCGGCGCCTTTTTGGCGGAGACGCTCCAGCACCTCCAGTCCATCCATTCCTGGAAGATGCAGGTCCAGGATGACGACCTCCGGGCGCAGGCGCTCATAAGCAGCGAGCCCCGCTTCTCCGCTCAGCTCGCGGGAAACTTCAAACCCGATGTGCTCGAAGTAGTTCCCGATAGCGCGAAGAATCTCGACATCGTCATCGATCAGCAGGACAGAATCAGCCATCGAACCTCCATGACAGCGCGGGGCAGAGCGGGACCGCGAGGAAACGGGCCGGACGCGGTATCACACGAACCTGTGGACCCTGCACCGATGGGTCCTCGCCCGGGAGTTCGGCAGCCCTGCCGAGTGGCGATGCATCGGGTACAAACCAACGCGTCTCACGCGAGGCAACATCTGAATTGATCTGGCTATGGACCAAAAGTACTCCATTCAGGAATCCGGGCCACTCCCCAGCTCATGGCCGCCCGGCGGAAGGTGCCAGGACCGTGATGGCACCCGGGACGATCGACGCGGTAAAGGGCGTCACTCCGCCGGGTTCTCCATCGAGCTGAGCCGGCTGGGCCGGATGCGATTCAACCCTGACTTCTTTTCCACGCGCGAAACCGACGAAGCTTCCAGCACTGGGATGCGGCCGGGTTCGCAGAAGGTCCCACACGGCGCGAACACCCTCGCCAAAGTTGTTGGCCCGCATGACCACGACATCGAGGAGCCCGTCACTCGGACTGATGCCCGGCCCCAGTCTTACATAAGGAGGTATGACTTCCCCGCAATTGGCGACCAGCACCATCGCCGCGTGGGCATCGAACTCCTTGCCGTCCACCGTGATGATGTAGTCCACGCTCCTGAGCTCACCGATAAGCCTGAGCGTGGTGGCCACGTATGCCCCCATGCCCCACTTTCGTTTCTGATCGGATGGCGTTTCCGCCATGACGCGAGCGTCATATCCGGCTCCGCAGGCGACGGCAAAATAGTGCACGCCATCATCCCTTTCCATCCGCCCCAGGTCCAGCCTTCTCGGGTGCGATCGCAGCAGCGCCGCGGCAGCTCGCGCCGGTGAGGTGGGTATCCGCAGATTCCCGGCGAGCAGGTTCCCGGTTCCTCCGGGAATCAGGCCGAGGCTGACATCGGTCCCCACCAGCGCGGCGGCCGCCTGCATGGTGGTACCATCGCCCCCGAAGACGACCACACTGTCCACGCCGTCACGCACGCCGGCCTCGGCCAGCCTTCGCGCATCACCGGGGCCGCCGGTCGCCGCAAGCTCGGCATCCCAGCCACCGGCCCGGAAGGTTTCCATGATGATGCTCACCACCCCGGGCGCCGTCCGCGCTGCCGCTGGATTGGTGATGATAAGCGCCCGGGTCAAAGACTCAGTATTCCTTTTCCCAGAGCGCGTCGATACCAAACTGATATTTCAGCCCCTGGTTGAACTGCGAGCTCCCCGAGGGACGGCAGTTGATCACCGGCTCATAGCTGGTCTGCAGACGGAGGAGCCGGTTGAGCCGATACTCGATGCCGGTTCCGAAACTCTTGACGCCAAGATTGCTGAAGTTCTGGCAGAATCCCGCATTGACCGTCAGAAAGGTCTTGCGGCCAAGCTGCCACCCGGCAGTTACCTGGTTGGTGCCAACTCCGGAGAACAGGTTACCGCCGCCGGTCCGGATTTCGAAGAAGTCGATGGGGATCCCGAGATCGCTCACTACGGTTCGCTGAATTTCACTGGAGAGTGCGCTGCCGAGGTAAGCGAGTCCCGTCTCCAGGGCAGCCTGCTGCTGGCTGGCGTTGGTGATTCCGATTCCCGGTAACTCGGGAGACGGCCGGCCGAACATGAGATACGAGACCAGCTCCGACTCGGTAGGCGCCGGGCGAATCGAGCTCTCGAGGGAAAGTTTGGGTAGCAGCAGCGTGCCGGTGATCCGTGCGATGATCGGGATATCCTCGCCCTGGGCCGATACAACGTGGGTGGCCTGCAGATCGAGTTCCGCGTTCAGGTCCTGCGATCCGAAATAGCGAACCGTGCCCCGGTCGACCTGGAAGTCACGGGCAACGAAACCGATGTGCAGGGTGTAGGTCCCCCGAAGCGCGGTAAAGGTGCCGTCGAAACGATAGTTTTTTGCCGTCTTGTTTACCACGACCGCGCCCTCGAGCTGGACATTCGCGTCACTCGAGCGGAGCCAGAATTGATCCTGGACGGTGAGCCGCATGTCCCTGATGTTGAGCGAATCGAGGAAGACGCTCTGGAACGCCGCCCCCAGCCCCTCGGTCCGAATCAGTGTCGTGTCGATCAGTCCATACAGCGAGGGATCCGACAGGTTCACGATTCGTTTCGAAATCAGGTCCGCGAAATGAAGCACTCCGCTATTCGCAACAATGTTACCCCGCAAGGTTGCACCATACACCGGGCCCTCCAGGCTTCCGTTTCCGCTGACTTCGAGGGTCAGGAACGTCGGGCTGTTGATGGCGAGGAAATTATTGGCGGAAAGTCCCAGGTTGAGCCGCGGTCGGGTAAGCCCTTCGAGTCGGATCGAGCCGTTGAGCTGCAGGTCGCCCTGGCCGCTGGTGGTGCGGAAACGGTCGACAACGATGGAGTCACCCTCGAAATTGAAGCGCCCATTCATGTATCCGTAGCGCACACCAAGGCTCGGGATGGTTGCCGCGCCGTTGATGACCTCGAGAAAGCCCTGGAGCCGCGGCGTTTCCCAGCTTCCGGTGACTTCCACATCGGTCCGAAGAAGGCCTGCTACCTTGCGAACGTTGGGAGTAAACGCCTCCAGCAGTGCAAGATTGACACTATCAGCCTCGGCATGGATGTAGAGATCGCCGGGAAGCTGCCGCCGCTCCACGCCCTTGAGGGCGAGGTCAATGGGCAGGCGGGCTTCGATGCGGAGCACCTGCACACCGGTTCGCCAGAGCAGCAGATTGGCGTCCAGCCGCCGGTCCTTATAATCGAAAACTCCCTCAACAAAAGGGGCTCTGAAATCGCCGAGGATGAGATCGCCGAGCGAACCGGTGCCTGTGATCGTAGGGTTGGAGGCCGTGCCGCCAAATTCCATGTCCATGCCGAGCGCACCCGCCACACCAGACGTATCCCGCTGCATAAGCGAGTAGATATCGCGGATCGAGACTTCGCGCGCGGTCACCGCGAGCGTCCCCGGATTGTTTCGTGGCAGCTCGCCGGAGACGCGGAGCATCCCCGCGCCATTCGATGTCTGGAGTTCAAGCTGGGAGAACCGGATCACATCACTCCCCATTTCGATATCCGCAGGAGCAGCCAGCCGCCACTGGTTCTCCGGGAGCGTGGCGGTCAGTGAATCGAGTGACAGCACCCAGCCTTTCGCTCCCGGCTGCCACCATCTCCCGCCTCCGGAAAGTTCCGCAAGGCTTCCGGCCTGCATGGAGCCGGCCCATGCCAGTGAATCGGTCCACCCAGCAACCTGCACATCGATGGTGCGATAGGCGCTGCTCCCGACAAGAACCGAGTCAGAACGAAGGGCAATGGCGGCCCGCGCGCGATGGCCGCCGTCCCACTCCACATTGGCCACCGCACCTGGCGTCCTGATGCGCTGCCACCTGAAATCCTGCACGGTGGCCTGGCCAGTTGCCTGGATGGAGTCGAGAGAGCCAGAGAGAGTGAAATCGGCCACGGCCGATCCGCCGAGCGGTGCCGAATTGGGCATCGTGTCGCGCTTGCTCCCGGTCATCACCATCAGGAGCGAATCGAAGGGAGCAAGCGTTCCGGCTGTGGCCGAGATGTTCATCTGACCGGTATGCGGGCTCGCCCATCCCAGCGTTCCGCTTCCCGCAGCATGCCCGACCTCCGCCGAGCCGCCCCAGTCGACCTCGAGGGTGTCGAGATGTATCACGCTGTCGCGGATCGCCAGTTGGGTCCGGAGACTGTCCACCAGAAACTGCCGTACACGGCTGGAGTCCAGGGTGATGAGAAGGCTGCCCTCGGGTGCCCGAAGCGTATCCACCGACATCGAGACCATTGCGTGACCGTTGAGATCTGTCGGCATCCCGGAATCACTGATGGCAGCCAGGTTGATTCCGCTGAACTGCACATCGAGACTGTCGGCTCCCATGTGGGGCGGCTGGAGGGTCACCGCTCCGACCGCACGGATGTTGCCCAGCTGTCCGTGTACATCAACATCGACGCCGAGGCTGGAAAGATCTCCCGTCGTGCGCACTCTACCGGCCAGTTCTCCTTTGAGCGTGAGCGCCGGGAACGAGCCCCGGATACCATTGAAATCGATGGGATCGAGCATCAGGTCCGATTCAAGGCCCAGCACCGCCCCGCGGGTATCCAGCCGGACACGGCCATCGACGGCGCTCACCGCACCGGGGCCTTCGTGATGTTCGGCCCGCCCGTTAAACACCACGTTCTTCCAGGGACCATTGAGGGTCCCCGCCAGCTGGGCATTGCCGTTAAGACGCACGGCTGGCGAGATCAGCCGAATAGAGCGAAGATCGAAATCGGAAACCGAGATGGCGAACTGGTCGAAGACCGGTCCGGCGGGCCCACCCAGGTGAAGGTCTCCCTTTGCGGTCAGGCGGGACTTCGCACCTTCGACTATTCGGGCATCATCAAACGCCAGGTCAATGTTCACGGCGAGTGTATCGAGGAACCCGTTGGCTTCCAGTTTTCCCGTGAGGGTTCCGTCGAGCGGCAGCGTGTCCAGATACGGACGGACAATATCAAGGTTCACGTTGCGAAGCTCGACATCCATGTTATGGACACCGATACCGCGACGCGTGTCCACGATCGCGGTAACCGAACCATCGATTGTGCTCTGGCCGTGCCGCAGGTGCAGATCTTCAAGTACGTACGATGAGCGGGTCACGGACTCTGACAGGGCCGACACGTTCGCGCTCCCGGTCATGTCAGGAAAATCGGGAGAGATCCACCGAAGGTCCTTGAGATCGAGCTGCGGGACGTCGAGCGCGAGATCGTAGAGCAACGTGCTTTGTGAGAACGAGACAACACCGCCGCCGTGGAACTCGGAATTCGGCAGGGCGCCACGCTCAATGCTTAGGGTCACGCTGTCCTTGCCCAGGCGCACTTTTCCCGCAAAATCCCGGAGAGTGACGCCGGGATCGCTGAAGCGCATCGCCAGGGTGTCCAGCTCGGCTTCGAGCGGGTCGCGCCCGGGAGTGCTGACCCGGAGAAGCGGCAGGCGGGTGGTCACCGCGTCCGCTCTCAGCACCTTGCGAAGTCCCTCCGGACCTTCCTCAATCACCCGGCCGGGTTTGGCCCGCTCCGCCTTGAGCGCCGCGTCGCGCTCCGCCTCGCTATCGACTCCATCCTGGAAGCGCCACGGGAGATAGATCCGCACCGTGCCGCTGTCCATTTCGACATCGTGCAACTCGACCAGCGCCGGAGCACCGGTGCTCTTCGTTTCCCCAATCTTGAGGATCTCCTCGTAATTCATCCGGCCGTTGCGATGCTTGATCAGGTTGATGGTGGGCTCCACCATCTTCACGCCGTTCAGGATGATCCGGTTCGCCAGAAAGTTGGGGATACTATAGCCGACCTCCAGGTGAGGCACACTCGCGAAGAGAACGCCAGATGTGTCCCGGATGACCAGGTCATCGAGCGTCAGACCGAACAGGAGCGATCCCGAGATGGCGCCGACCTCGATATCGCCGCGAAACATGCGATCCAGATATGTCGAGACCCCGCGGGCCAGGAGCACGCGCCCCGGTTTCGTGGCACCGATGGCCACGACAATACCGAGGACCATCGGAATAGTCCCGAGGAGAATGACGAGGATGGCATGCACCAGTTTGCGGCCCATCAGAACGGCTGTCCTATGGCAAACTGGAAGGTGATGTTGGAGCGCGTACCGCTGGTAAAATTCGGGCTGATCAGGTCGAGCGCCCCAGTCTGCAGCGACGACCGGTACAAGGCACCGGGAGGCCGGTCATAGCCATTGTAGGCAATATCGAGCCGGGCTGGTCCCAGTGGAGTCGCGATGCGAAAACCGAAGCCCGGAGTAATCCTGACCGTGGGCGGCGCCAGGCTTCCCTGCCCTCGCTCCCAGACTGAGCCGCCATCCACAAAGAGCGCGAGCCGCATCCGCTGAGCAAAGATCGGTGAGGGCAGACGAAGCTCCACATTTCCCACGGCCAGCGTATTTCCGCCGGTCGCCGAAAACCGCACCGCCAGCTTGCCTTTGTTGATCTGATCCAGAATGAATGTCGGATCAGTCGAATCGGTCTCAACTACGTAGACCACCGGCCCGAGCTCGTTTCGCTGGTATCCCCGGACATCGTTGGGACCGCCGGCATAGAAACGCTCATCGGGCGGAATGAAACTGACCGACTGGGACGCCACGCTGATTTGCGGGGCAAAGATCGTCCCGAACCGGAGTCGCCAGCTGAGGACAATGTCTTTATCAAGCTCGCGATACCAGGCAGCATCACCCACGAGCTTCACGAATTCCTGGGTGGAGGAGGAGCCGAGAAGGCGCGAGCTCAGGGTCCCCTCAGCCGAAAGGACGTATCCCCGGGTGGGATCGGTCAGGCTGTTGGCACGAGGCACGGCGATGCCGGCGGTCAACGTACCGAGGAACTGGCTTTTACTCAGGAGCCCGATATCCTGCTGCGTGCAGGCGCTGAAAAAAGCGCAGAACGTCGCACCCGACGCTTCGGTCTTGCCATACGATAATTTATAGGTGAGCGTCAGTGGGACCCGACGCAGCCCTTCACGCCGAAGCTGAATGCTCGATCCGATTTCATCCCGCAGATAAATCTTGAACTCCGAGCGCCGCTCCGCGAAGACCGAGTAGGTCAGCGTATTGAGCGGACCGAAGAATCCTGGCTGATCGAGCGCGGCGGTAAGATTGTAGTTGAGCTTGTCCGAGCCGATTGAATCCTTCTTGAGCTGTCCGCAAAGGAACGAATCCTGGAGATTCGCGTCGAGCGCACCGGCAACTCCCACTTTGGACAACCGGCCGGAGAGATCGAGAATCCGCCCGCCGCCGCTGAAATTGCGAGCGCGCCATGCGGCACTCCCTCGAAAGCAGTCGGTCGTGCCGTAGCCGAGAAGCCAGCGGGCCCGGTGAAGACGCCCCTCCCGCACCCGGGCGAGAAGCGGGATCATCGAGTCGGTCTGCTTGTAGACCGTTGAATCGATACCGACAGAACTGAACTGAAAAAGCTCGGTGCGATAGAGATTGCGCTGGCTGATGAACAATTCATCCTGCGAGAAGAGACGGCCCGGCCGGGCCGGGATCATCTTTCGCACGAAGGAGGTGTCGATCGGACTGGTGCCCTCCACCCGGATACTGCCAACTCTGGACAGCGGCCCGGTTGTCACATTGAGCTCGACCTTCGCCTCCCGGGTAATCGAGTCCGATTGGAAGCTTCGCAGGATACTCGCCGCCGGATATCCGCGGTTCCGCAGCCGTTTGACGATGCTGTCGCTCGAGGCGCTCATCTGAAAGCGGTTGAAGGGATGCCCCTCCTGAAGCGGGAGGCGACCATCAACCGATGAGCGGTTACGAACTGAATCCAGTCCCGTGACAGCCATGTCCGTGACGATGACCGGATTGCCTTCGGTAATCTTGAAAGTCACCTTGACGGTTTCAGGATCGCGCTGAACCACAGTGTCGACTTTGACCTCGTAGAATCCACTCAACTTGTAAATTGCCTGCACCCGGAGCACGTCTTTCAGAAACTCCGTCTCATTGAAATACCGCTTCTCGCCGAGTCCGAGGTACTTGAATGGGAACGCCCGGCGAAACCATCCGGACGGCGTGGTGCTGATCCCGGCCGAGAGCACCGCGGCATTGATGGACTTGTTTCCCTGGAACTTGAGCCCCATGACGACACGTTGCCCCTCCTGTCCGAACAGCGATTGAAAGTTGGACAACAGGAGGAGGATGAGCACCAGGGACACGGCCATCGCCCGGCCGCTGCTGATCGCCCCGGCCCCGGGTCCCTCGACAGACGCAATAGGCTCATGTCCCACATCAACTTGACGCAATGCTATGATCCCGTTTACGCCCCAGAACGGTGGGTGCCGACCGCGCTACCTCGATTGACGACGCTACGTAACCTCAGTAGTTTGGCCCTGTTACATCACAGTGTCAACTTATTGGGCGGTTGGACTCCCGCTTCGCGGAGTACCTCCAGAGCGCCCTCACGCCCCCTTCGATCGCCAATCTCGATGCGCCGCTTCCTTATAAGTTCGCTCCTCCTGATGGTCGCGTGCGGTGACGGGGGTGGCTCTTCGACACTCCAGTATTATTTCACCTACGACCCCCGTTCCCTCGATCCGGCCCTGTCCACCGACGTCCCCACCGGTGAAGTCATCGCGCTGCTGTTCGACAACCTGACACAGTTCAATGTCGACGGAGGGCTCGATCCCGGCCTTGCCCGCTTCTGGGAAACAGACAGCACCGGCACGAGCTATACCTTCCATCTGCGTTCAGACGCCACCTTTCACAGCGGCGGTGTCATCACTTCGGGGACAATCAAGGCCAATTTTCTTCGGGCCCTGGATCCGGCGACAAAAGGCGGCCGGGCCTGGCCTCTCTTTCCGATCCTGGGCGCCCGG
>JBDTQP010000049.1:0-15494 GCA_039932125.1 Gemmatimonadota bacterium | reverse complement strand
GTCGTGGATCAACACCCTGCGCGTGCGCGGGGCACTCGGTGTTTCCGGACAGCAGCCGGGGACAACCGACGCATTCCGGTTCTTCACGCCAGGCCCGGGCAAGATCAATGGCGAGTCCGAGGTCGGCGTCACGTTTGGCAGCCTGGGTAATTCCAACCTCAAACCCGAACGCTCACGCGAGCTGGAGCTCGGCATCGATGCAGGGTTCTTGAACAATCGCGTCAGTGTCGAGCTCACCTACTACAGCAAGAACACGCGGGATGCCATCGTCAGCCGGGAGCTGGCCCCTTCGCTCGGTTCTTCCGAGACACAGTTCCTCAACCTGGGCCAGGTGACCAACCGCGGCGCCGAGCTGGTCGTCGACGCCCGGATGATCGACAAGCCGAGCTTCGCGTGGGACCTGACACTGAGCGGATCCCTCAATCGCAACCGCCTGGTAAAACTCGGCCAGGGCGTGGCGCCCATCGTCTTTGGATTCGGGCAGCAGCGCCATGTCGAAGGATATCCCCTGGGCGGCTACTGGTCTCGTCCCATTCTGAGCTTCGATGATGCCAATGGAGACGGCATCATTGACGCCAGCGAATACGTACTGGGTGATACCGCGGTATTTGTGGGCAGCGGCATCCCGACGCGGGAAGCATCCATCAATACCGCATTCACCCTGTTCAATGGGAAGCTTCGCCTGGGTGGGCAGTTCGACTATCGCGGCGGACACATCATCGATAATGCGATTGAGTCGTTCCGCTGTACGCCGATCCTGGTGTGTCGCGGCCTGGTCGATCGCAAAGCCCCGCTTAAGGAACAGGCAGCAGCGCAGGCCGTCTTGAACGACGCGGTGGAGTTTGGATATTACGAGCCGGCCTGGTTCATCAAGCTCCGCGAGCTGACGTTGACCTACAACCTGCCGGAAAGCTGGGCCCGCATGTTCCGGACGACGCGGATGAATGTGACGCTGAGCGCCCGGAATCTGTGGACCATCACCGATTACTCCGGTGTCGATCCCGAGGTGAACGGATTCGGCCAGTCAAACTTCTCGTCGACCGATTTTGAATCGCAGCCGCAAGTGCGCTACTACACCGTTCGCGTTAACTTCGGCTTCTAGCCAGGGAGAGATCATCATGTACCATCCTGTTGCGACGGTCCGTCCCTGGCGTGTGCTGGCTGTCTGCGTCCTGCTCCTCCTGGGATCGGGGTGCGGGCTGCTCGATGTCAACACACCAGATATCATCGACCCCGGTGATCTCGACACGCCGGAAGGCGCCCAGGCCAAGCGCGTGGGCGCGATTTCCGATTTTGCCTTCGCCAAGGAAGGCGATGGCGCCGGAGCGCTGACCGATGGGTACGTCCTTCTGAGCGGTGCGATGGCGGACGAATTTCTATTCTCCAGCACTCCGCCGACAACCCAGGAAATCGACCAGCGAAAAATATCGGAGAACAACGTTACGCTCTTCGGACTTTACTTCCAGCTTCATCGCGCCCGCTCGGCCGCCGAAGCCGCCGTGCGCGCGCTGGAGATGGCGGTCGTGGATCCGGATGCCGACACCGGCATTCCCGAGTTGTTCAGCCTCGCCGGATTTACCTACACGTACTTCGGCGAAGGCTTTTGTTCCGGCGTCCCATTCAGTCGGGTTAGCGGAGACAGCCTGATCTTCGGCGAGTCAATCACAACGGCCGCTACCTACGATACGGCGATCGCTCGTTTTGATTCCGCGCTCGCGCATCCGGCGGTGAGCAGCGATGTGAACATCGAGAACCTGGCCCACGTCGGTCGTGCCCGAGTCCTGCTCGACCAGGGCCTCTTTGCCGCCGCGGCCGCCGAGGTTGCTTCCGTGCCGACCGATTTCGAGTACGACACCGAGCATGCCACCACGCCGATTGCCTTGAACAATGCCATCTTCGCCAACAGCGATGGCGGCCTGTATTCTATTCCCGATGCCGAAGGCGGCAGTGGCATCGCATGGCTCAGTATCGATGATCCGCGGGTGCCGTTTTTTGACACGGAGGACGTCGGCCTCGACGGCAGCACACCCCAGGTGAATCAGCTTAAGTATTCCGACTTCAGCGCGCCGGTACCGGTCGCCAATGGAACCGAGGCACGACTGATAGAAGCTGAAGCACAACTGCAGGCGGGCGACACGGCTTCCATGCTCACTATTCTGAACACGCTTCGGACCGACGCGGGATTGTCCGCACTTACCGGTCCCAGCACCATCACCGAAGCGGAAGACATGCTCTTCAACGAGCGTGCATTCTGGCTCTACGCGACGGGGCACCGGCTGGGAGATCTGCGACGCCTCATCCGGCAGTACGGCCGGTCCGCCGCGTCGGTCTTTCCGACGGGCCCATATCTCAAAGGCGGCAACTATGGCACGGACGTGAACCTTCCGATTCCAGCAGAGGAGTTCAACAATCCCAATTTCAGTGGGTGTATTGACCGAAATCCGTAGGGTAGATAACGTGAAATGACGGCGGCCGGGTGGGTGACGAACTCGTCCACGACTCGGCCGTTTTCTTTTGGGTTTGTTGGAGGAGATGTGCCTTCGTTCCTTCTTTCAGTAACTGGCCTTCTTTTCCTGCTGGCGTGCGCCGGAAAGGCGCCGGCCGGTAGCGGCGCTCAGCCCGATTCAGCACCACCCTCCGAAGACCTCACCCATGCGGAAATCACCACGGTCGTTGTAAATCACAACCTGCTTGATATGACGGTGTACCTGGTTCGTGGCGGGAACCTCCAACGCCTTGGGACCGCACCGGGTCTCTCGACCAGGATCTTCTCGGTGCCATGGCGCAGGATCGAAGGACGGGGAGAGATGCGCCTGGCGGCCGATCCTGTCGGGCAGAATGGCACGATCCGCACGGAGTATATCATCGTGCGGCCGGGGTCAGTCGTGGAATGGATTATCGAGAGTGTGCTCACCCAGTCGACGGTGAGCGTGCAATAGTTCATTAGTGATCCGCTACCGCCACAGAGGTCGTGAAGACGCGCAAAGGAGCTTTTAAATTTCTACTAGATCATCGTCATGAAATTGTTGTTACAATAAAAACAATCGGTGCTGATGACCGTATTCAAGCTTCCAGGGATGACCGACAGTTGGGAGAGACTAGAATACGCAGGGAGACCTTTACGTGTCTTACGGTCTTCGCGCCTTTGCGGTCGGCGTTGCCTTTCTCTCCGTGCGAGCCTCCACTTCTTCCGTGACTCCGTGGTGAGGGGCTCGCTAACGAGAACGGTGAGCATCAAACCAGTCGAAGATCAGCCTGGTCCTGACCGGGTAGCTGCTGGCCCGCGCATCGAAGTTGTGGTTCTCCCCGGGAAAAATCACCAGCTTCGAATCAATTCCTAGAAGGCGTAGCGCGAGATACATCCGCTCCGATTCCCCCACTGGGCAGATATGATCCTCGTCCCCGTGGAGAAAGATCGTCGGCGTTACCACCCGGTTGACGTAGGTCATCGCGGATTGCACGCGGTACTTTTCCGGGACCTGCCATGGCGCTCCCCCCATGTCTGCCAGCCACTCGATCGGGTCGTCATCGACGCCAAAGGACGCCGTGTAGTCAGCCACGCCGGATGAGCTGGCCGCCGCGCGGAACCGGTTCGTCTGAGTGATCAGCCAGTCGGTCGCGATTCCGCCATACGAGTTTCCCATCAGAAAAAGATTATCCGGATCGGCCCAGCCGCGCGTGATGACGGTATCGAGTGCCGTCATGAAGTCCTGGTCATCACCGTGGGCATAGCGACCATTGATCCTCTCGAGGAACTTCGTCCCATACGATGTACTGCCGCGGGGATTGATATAGACCGCGAGATAACCGCGGCCCGCGGCGATCTGAAACTGCATGTGATAGGAGACCGGATAGAACCACTGGGGGCCGCCGTGAATACCCAGTACGGTCGGGTAGCGGTGCCCGTCCTCGAAGCCAGCTGGCTTCACCACGAATCCCTCGACCGTCGTTCCATCACGACTCCGGAATACCATCGATTCAGTCGGAAGAACTGCGACCTCACGAAACCAGTCGTCGTTGAGATGCGTGAGCTGGCGTTGCTGTCCGCCGGCCCGGTCAATGGTGTAGACATCACTCAGGTGCGTCCCGTCCGCCATGCCATACACGAAGCCGCTGGGTGATGGAGAGAGGTATTCGATCATCACGTCTCCACCGAGCAGAAGGCGCGGTGCGCCTCCAACGGAGGGAATCGCCCACGCGGTTACTCGGCCACGATCTTCCAGCCCGACATATAACGACCTGCCGTCTCGAGACCAGGTGGGATATGTAGCGCCGCCCTCGTCGTAAGAGCCTTCCGCTATACTCTTGTCCATCGTCGCCGTAAGGTTCCTCGGCGCCCCTGGCACCGCGTCGCCCTGACCGGCGTCAATCGAGGTGACCCAGAGATAGGCGTGGCTTCCATAGTTGTTGGCGACCACCTGTTCCTGGTACGCAAGGGACTTTCCATCGGGAGACCATCGTGGATTGTCGGCTGTCCCGGCCTCATGGGAGACCTGCACGAGCGCTCCACTATCCGCCGGTGTGACCCAGATGTCGCTGTTGCGGTTGCGGTCGCGATCAGCAGTTCGATTGGAGGAAAAAGCTATCAGGCGACCATCCGGGGAGACGGCTGGAGCGGTATAGTCGTAGTCTCCTCCACCAATCATCCGCGCACGCCCGGTCGTAAGATCCGCCACCCAGAGGTGGCTATACCGGCCGTCCAGGAATCCCTCGCCATTCACCGTGAAGTAGGTCCGGGTGTACTGGCGAACGTGCTCGCGAGCCGTCGCTGAGTCACTCGGCTCCGGATCCTTGGCGACAAACGCCACGTGCCTTCCATCGGGAAACCAGGCGAACTCGTCGATGTCCCCGGCGAAGGTGAACAGCCTGAGCTCCCCGCCGCCGGCAAGCGCCTGCGCGTAAACCCTCGCCGTATCGTCACGGCTCGCGATGAATGCCACGCGCGCTCCATCAGGCGAGAACCGCGCGTGGTACCCGCCGCCTTTCCCATCGGTGAAGAGACGCAGAGCTCCGCTCGAAGAATCAAGTGTCCAGAGATCCGAGGTATACGCATCTGTCACCGTGTCCACGATGCCGATCTTGAGCAGTACCGTTTTCCCATCCGGCGACACCTGGATATCCTGCAGGCTCCGAAGCTGCTTGTAGTCATCGGCCGTGAGCGGACGTCCAACGCCGCTCGAGCTCTGAGCCGATAAGGCGACCGAACCGATGAAGGTCAGGACCAGAGCCAGGGAAACAGTTCGTATTGTTGTCATGAGTATTGTCAGAAGGAGAACTGACCGAACCATAATAAATTCAATAAGACAGTCGAAGATACTTCCAGCAATGCCGCAAGATTTGTCGAGGTAACGGCGCGTTAGTTCATGCACTGTCAATCTGCGTGGATCTGCGTAAATCTGCGGACAGCCTATTCTCCCACCCGGCGCTCAAACTCCGCCCGCGCGTCCCGAATATGTCCCATCACCGCCTCTTGTTCTCCCTCGTCGTTCCAATCCTTGAATCCCCCAGCTGCTGCTGCAAGGCGATCGATCCATGTCAGGAAGTATCGGGCGTCGTCTGCGGATCGGATGGGAGCGCCGGCGACACTCACATAGATCGGACTCGTCGAGCTGAACGGATAGAGATCCAGGATCGGCTCGACCGGTTTCTCGCTCCAGGCCCGGAGGGTATACCAGCCACTCCGCTCCACCGGAAGCGATATGGTTGTATCGGCGCGGGTCCGGTCGCCCGCCATCGGAATTGTCGCGACGACCTTTCCTTCGCTGACGACCTCGAGATGATCAATGGAGACCAGGGAGCGGAACCATATCGTAAACGGAATGCTTTGCGCGGCCGCCAGATGAATCTCTCCACCGATCTGGGTCGTTCCCGATCGAAATCCAAGCAACGGCCCGTTGGTGACGAACGTCTTCCCCTGCTTCAGTGCCTCAAGCCAGCGTGGATAATTGAGCGGAAGGCCTGACTGGACATACACACGCGCGGTTCCCACGGGCCCGCGCAGTGATGCATAGTTCGTCATCGCGTCGGTCCCAGCGCCCGCCGGAATTCGAAATCCACAGTTGAGCAGCTGGTACCAGACCCTGGCACTCGAAAGGTGATCGCTGAATCCCATGACTTCGTAGTAATCCACCTTGCCCAGGGCGACGTCAACCGGAAGCTCGGTCGTGAGCGGAACATCTGCACGTGATGGGTCAGGATACTCATCGAACGGATGCACGTAGCCGAAGAGCGCGTCTTGCGCATGCGCCAGGTCGGCGATCGCGGCGTTGTCGGGGTAGAGACTTGCGGCAGCAGTATGGGTATAGGCCGAGTAGCCGGGAAGAATCAGGTGATCGGAAAGTCCGAGTATACCTGTGTGGCCCCAGAAGCTGGTATGGAACTCCTGGTCATGCGCGATCGCCAGTGATGACGTCGAAGCCGGATCGAGATGACCAGTGAACCGGTCGAGGTCAGGGATGCGCCCTTCCTTGTTCACAATCAGGTCTTCCACTACCTGAAGTCCCTCAGCGTGCGCTTGCAACGCCAGCGTGGCCGGGGTTGCGCGATAGTGGCCGCCGTAGTTCATGTGCACATGGAGGTCACCACTGGTCCATCCTCGAATGGGCATGTTGGCAAGACGAGACATTCGTACCCGGAGTGAATGAGCTCTGTTTCCCTCAACCACAACCGTGCGGCGGACAACGGCGTACTCCGGACCTCGTGATACCTCCACCCGGTAAGTCCCCGCTGGAAGGGAAAGTGTCGTGGTTCCATTGGTGTGGAAGTACCCGTATTCGAACTGACGCTCTGCCCGGATATAGCTGTCGTCCGCATAGCGCCAGGTATCGTCAGGGGCGAAGCTTCGTCCGTCAGGAAGGCTGACCGAGACACGCGCCGTCATCGGAGCGCCGGTCGCCGAGTCCGCGATAGCGAGATGAAGTCGTCCAGGCGCCCGCCGGTACACTCGCTCACGAACCTGAAGCCTGGTGATCGTGCCTCCTGGCACGGATACGATCCAGAGGCCGGTATTGCCATCGGCATTCGAGACATACACGATGCTCTTACCATCAGGAGACCACCGGGGATCCGTTGCGTCGAAATCGCCATAGGTGAGCTGGAATGGATTCTCCCCGTCAGCCGTCATCACCCATAGCTGGTTTCGCTGGCGGCCCTGGTAGGAGCTGTAGACAACGCGACGGCCATCGCGCGACCAGTCTGGCCGGGCCCGCCAGGTAGTCTCCTCGTCGTGGATCTCACGAGGTGTCCCCCCGCTATCGGCGGCCATCCTCCAGAAGCTGCCGCTGCCCCAGATATGGTTTCTATTGGAAATCAGGATCAGCTCGCGGCCGTCCGGCGACCAGGTCGGCGAGAGATAATGATCGTATCTGCTGTAGTAGTAGCGCGGGAGTTGGCTGTCGCGGTCTTCGGTGAGACGGCTGACGTTCGCGAACGCCCCATCGCGGAAGTCCGCCGTGAAGATGTGCCATCGGCCCTCGTACGATGTCGACACAAAGGCGAGTCGCTTTCCATCGGGCGACCATCGAGGCTCGAGGTTCACTGAGCCGTCCGCGCGAATCGCTGAGGTCTTCCCGGTGGCTACCTCCAGGAGCCAGAGCTCGAGTGCGTCGTGCAGATAGGAGACATAGACCACGTACCTGCCGTCGGGAGACCAGTCGGGCTGGTAATCATACGCCTCCCCGTCTGTCACCTGCACAGTGCGGTCAGAGCCAATTTGCTGTCGCCATAGAGTGCCCTGCATTGAATAGACGATGGTTTTTCCATCGGGTGACCAGGTGGCGGCTCCGGGCCCGCTGGTCACCTGAGGCAGGTACATCTCGCGATAGTAATAATTGTGGGGAACACGGATCTGCTTAAGCACAGCCTCCCGTTGCGCCATGAGCGGCGCAGCAAGAAATCCTCCGCATGTCATAATCCCGGTTAAAACGCGCATAGGGGTTCTGAGGAATTGAGGAGCAATCCTGCCATGAGCCCAGCTATATCGTGGCCGCTGAGATATTCCTGCCACGCTGCGCCCGCCAGTAGAGTAAGCACCCAACCAGCACGATGCCGGCTGCCCCGCCGACCACCTTGAGCTCGAAGAGGAGGACACTGGGTGTATTGGAGGGCGGTACAGTGGCGACGATCATCGCGAATACAGTCAGGAGCAGCCCGGCAAGGCCGGTGAACCATCGCCTGATCCCGATGGCGCTGGGTGAAGGTGTGCGGCCGGTCAGGAGGAGGTAGCTGACGAAGAGATAGATAAACGGGATAAAGTAGATGAGCAGCATGGTATCGAGCACGATGAGATACGCCGTCTCGACCGTGGTGCCCTTACCGAGCACCGAGATACAGATGAATATTGTCGCAAGCACGGATTGAATCAGGATCGCAACGTAGGGCGTTCCCCACTTCGGATGGACTTTGCCAAACGCCGGCGGAAAGAATCGGTCGAGACCAATCACGAACGCGACCCGTGCCGGGCCGGCCAACCAGGCCCCGATGCCCCCGATGTTTCCCAGTACATAGAGCGCGGCGGCCACTGGCGCGATCCAGAGCGCCCCGGTGCCGACCAGTCTCGCGCCGGCAAGAATGGCCTGAAGAAATCCGGAGACCACGTTGATCTGACCCTGCGGAATGAGCACCAGCACCGTCCCGGTGCCGATCAGATAAATCACGGTAATCAGCGGGGCCGCTATCAGAATTGAGCGAGGGAGCGTCCGTCGAGGCTCCTGGACTTCACCCGCCATGACCGCGCACAACTCCAGTCCCGCAAAGGCAAACGCGATAGAAGCCCAGAGGTTGAGCTCGGTCAGGTTGCCGAAATCCGGCGTGAGACTCTGGAGCGTGAATGGATTCGCGGGATGCTGCGTGAACGCCGCGTAGATCCCCAGCAGCACCAGGGCGGCACCCGGAAGATACGTGGCAACGGCTCCGATATTCTGCAGCCACTTGCCGGTGCCGGTGCCGACGATGTTGAGACCAGTTGCGAACCAGAGCATGATCAGGGTAGCGGGCAGCACATAGGACCATTGATTGACCAGGTCGCTCTCGCCCCGTCCGATCACGAAGGTCGCAATCACCGCGGTCGACATGAGCAGGTTGGGATAGTAGAGGATGTTGTTGACCCAGTAACACCAGCCGCAGACAAAACCGTGGCTGTCGCCCAGCGCCCGCTTGGTCCAGAAGTAGATGCCGCCTTCTTCGGGATGCCGGGCGGCCAGCTCGCTCACCGCGAGACCCTGGGGAACGAAAAAAAAGAGCGCCGCGAGTACCCAGAGCGTCAACGCGCTCGGACCCGCCGCCGCGGAGGTTGCCAGCCAGCGGAGGCTCATCACCGCGACCACGTTGAACAACACGAGGTCGCGAAGCGTGAGCGAACGTTTGAGATGGGGGTTGGCCATGCCGCCCCTCAGAGTGCGGAGTGATGGAGAAGTAAAACGAGCGTGGATGAGATCAGCGACCTGCCGTTCTATAAACCGACCTTACCCGCCTCCCAACTATTTCAAATACAGCTTCTTCGGATCCAGCTTTTCCCGGAGCAGAGACAACTCATGCTCCATCGGAGGCGCGATCATGTCGAGCGTCTCCCGCACACGAAGCTTCCAGCCAATGCCCTGCCGCACATCATCGACCGTGACGTTCGGATACAAGCCCGTGAGAACCAGCTCGCCTGTCTCCCTGTCCGATTCAAGCGTCGCCTTATCGGTAATCACTTTGACGGGACCAGCTCCAGGCATTCCCAGATCCTTGCGCGGGATTCCCCGGTAAGAATGTCCCGGACTGGTAATGAAGTCGACATTTTCCGGAAACGCCCGGGCATCGAGTCGGCTGATGATCAGCGTGCGCTTCGCATGAATGGCGATCTCCGCGGCACCGCCGCTCCCCGGCAGGCGCACCTTCGGCCTTTCGTACGAACCGACGACAGTCGTGTTGATATTGCCGTATCGATCGATCTGCGCCCCGCCGAGAAAACCGACCTCGATGCGGCCACCCTGGAGAAAACACTGGAAGACGTCCGCCATTCCGCACACCATCAGCGAGCCGGTGACCAGGGCAGGATCGCCGATGGAAACCGGGACTCGCTCAGGTACTGCGCCAACGGCTCCCGATTCATAGAGCAGCACAAGGTTTGGCGCGTGGGTGGAGCGTGCGAGGTTGCAGGCGAGATTTGGCAAGCCGATTCCGACAAACACCACCTCACCGTCCCGGAGCTCCCGGGCAGCGACGGCGGTCATCATTTCAGACGGCGTGTAGTTCGCTTTTGCCATTACTGGAGAGCGGGACTCGGGGTGAGGGTCAGTAGCCATAATTGACCCCTGCGCTCACCCGTGAATCAGCTGTCAGGCGCTCAGCCAGTCCCGGATGCTTGGCCATGTACGCGGCGCGATCGGGAACCCCTCTCACGAATTCTTCCAGGTACTCTTCCATCTTTGCTGGATCCCGAGAAATGGATTCCCACGCGACATAAAAATCATTGTCTCGATCGTAATATCCCTGTGCGTACGACGGGTGCGCTCCCCATGGCTCATGTACCACCGCATCGACAATCATTCCGGGAATCAGGGTTCGGTTGGGATCGCCGCGAATGACCGACTCGTCTACGATCTCTTCGACCACGACGATGACGCGCTTCGAAGCGAAGGCGGCCTCCTTTTGCACGCCCAGGAGGCCCCATATGTGCGCATTGCCCTGCGCATCAGCACGCTGCGCATGGATGATGCTGACGTCAGGATTGAGCGCTGGAACTGTGGCCAGTGTCTCACCCGTGTATGGGCAGGTAACCGACCTGATTCGGGGATTCGCTTTCGCGAGATCCGTCCCCATGTAGTTCCGCATCGTCCAGAACGGCAGCTTCGCAGCCCCCGCACTCATGCGCGCCACCATCCCGAAATGCGAGTACTCCTCGATCTCCAGCGGCGGGCCCTTCCCCTCGACAGCTCGGCGAAAGGCGTGCAGCGACCCGGCGCCCGGATTTCCCGCCCAGGAAAAAACCAGCTTCTTCGCACAACCCGCCGCAATCATCTGGTCGTAAATCAGGTCCGGCGTAAGGCGGCAGATCGTCAGGTCCTTCCGGCCCTGGCGAATAATTTCGTGTCCTGCCGCAAAGCAGATGAGGTGGGTGAACCCCTCGATCACGACCGTGTCGCCGTCATGCACGTTGGCGGCGATGGCGTCTTTCAGCGAAACAACTTTCGACCGGGTTGGATCTTTACGCATAGCCAATTTTTATCAGTGGATTCAGGTACACGACCAGGAACCAGTCCTTCGGGCAGCACTATCCACTAACACCACTTTCACTCAGCTTGATCTCTTCGATAAGACGGTCACACGCGCCCGTGAGATGCGCATTAAGCAGCCGTACCGCTTCGTCGGCGTTCCGCGCTTCGAGCGCGGCCAGCAGCTGCCGATGCTCCTGCTCAAAGGTGTGGCGATACGTGAGCATCAGGTTGTGAGACAACCAGTAGCGGTCCACCCGCCGGAGCAGCTCCGTAATCAGTTCTGCGAGCCGGGGACGATCATCAAGATGGTAGGCAATAGTGTGAAACTCCATATCGAGAGTGCCCCACGTAGCACCATCCTCAGTCTGTTCCGACTGATTCAGCAGTTCGCCGGCACGCGCCAGGTTTGCACTGCTCAGTTTGGGCGTGGCAAGGAGAATCGCGCCGGATTCCAGCATCGCGCGGATCTCGTAGATCTCGCGAATCTCGGAGGTCGTAAGCGCGCTGACCGAAGCGCCGCGATTGGCCTGATAGGTAACAAGGCCCTCCGACTCAAGCTGCCGAAGTGCCTCCCGCACTGGAATATGACTGACCTGAAGATTCGCGGCGATCTCCGCTTGTGGTAAAGGCTGATTCGCCTTGAGCTTACCTGTCGAAATCGCCTCACGGAGCACTGCCGCTACGATCTCATGAGTCGCCTGCCGTCCCGTTCGCTTCGCCCTGCCCAGCGCCGCATCTATACTCAAAATTGCCCGGCTTTGCTGAGGTTATTTGTTGACTGTCATGCACTTGCGTAGAGAATATATTATATATTATGTTGATTCAAGTCAACGACCTCCGGGTGGACTCCTCCACGCCCTGAACTCCGTTCCCACAGGTTTGCCATGAGCGCACCCGCCATTCTGGAAACCATCAGGCAGCCATTTCAGTACCCTCTGACTCGCCAGTACGTCGAGCCAGATTGGAATCGCCTGCCCGGCTACAAGGGGGTCTCTCGCGAAGATTGGGAGAGCGCTCTCTGGCAGCGGAAGCACACGGTTAAGAACCTGAAGGAGTTCAAGGCTGTGCTCGGACATCATCTCCCGGAATCACTGGCCGATAGTATCGCGCGGGATCACCAGGAACGGGCAACCATGTCCATGCTCCTCCCGCCTCAGATGATCAACACGATGAACGTCGAGGATCTCTGGTCGGATCCGGTTCGTCGGTACATGGCGCCGGCCATTGATGATCGCCGAAGCGACTGGCCCAACCATCCCCGAGCCTCGCGGGACAGTCTTCACGAAGCCGAAATGTGGAAGGTGGAAGGACTCACGCACCGCTATCCCACCAAGGTACTGGCCGAGCTGCTTTCGACCTGCCCTCAGTACTGCGGGCATTGCACCCGGATGGACCTGGTCGGCAACGACGTTCCCCAGGTGGATAAGCTCAAGTTTCTCACTCCGCAGAAGGATCGCCACGGGCAGATCCTCGACTACCTCCGTGCCACCCCCACCGTTCGCGACGTGGTGGTAAGCGGCGGCGATATCGCCAACCTGCCGATTCAGGTGCTCGAGTTGTTCGTGAGCCAGCTGCTCGACATTCCGAACATCCGTGACATTCGGCTCGCGAGCAAGGGATTGATGGGGATTCCCCAGCACTTCCTTCAGGATTCCGTGCTTCAGGGGCTAGAGCGGCTGGCCAAAAAAGCAAGCGAGCGCGGCGTTGACCTCGCCCTCCACACGCACGTGAATCATGCCCAGCAGGTGACACCGCTCGTCGGCAAGGCTGCCCAGAAACTGCTGGACATCGGTTTCCGCGATGTCCGCAACCAGGGTGTGCTTCTCCGCGGGGTGAACGCGACGCCACAGGACCTGCTCGAGCTCTGTTTCATGCTGCTCGATCACGCCAAGATCATGCCTTACTACTTCTATAACTGCGACATGATCCCCAACTCCGAGCACTGGCGGCTCGGCGTATTCGAGGCGCAGCAGCTCCAGCACGACATCATGGGTTATCTCCCCGGCTTCGCGACCCCGCGTATCGTCTGCGACGTGCCGTTCGTGGGCAAGCGCTGGATTCATCAGCTCGCCGACTACGATCGGGAGAAGGGCATCAGCTATTGGACCAAGAATTATCGCACGGGCATTGAGATGGACGATCCCGATGCGCTCAACCGCAGATACGAGTATTACGATCCGATCTACCTGTTACCGGAATCCGGCCAGCAGTGGTGGCGCGAGCATGGGGCCGATGCGCCCCAGCACGCGTAAGGAAAAAGCTACCGCAAAGGCGTAGAGCACGCGAAGACACGCAAAGAGATTGATGTCAGCTCAAGATGTGTTTTGACCTCTGCGCCTTTGCGGTAAGGCCGTTGCTGTAAATCACGCAGACAATTTGCTCTCTTGATAAACGAGTCCTACCATGACCCAACGCGATTACCCCCGTATCCTGGTTACGCCACCCGGCCCCAAAGGGAAGGCCATCGTTGCTCGTGACGAGCAGTGGACTTCGACCTCCTACATCAAGGAATACCCGCTGGTCATCGCCGGCGGCAAAGGTGCCATGGTGGAAGACGTAGACGGTAATCGCTATGTGGACTTCATGGCGGGCATTGCGGTGACATCGACTGGATACAATCACCCGAAGGTGGTGACTGCCATCAAGGACGCTGCCGACAAGTTTCTCCACATCTGCGGCACTGATTTTTATTTCGAGGGCTTCTCTGCGCTTGCCGAGCGGCTTGCGAAGCTGGCCCCGGGCACGAGCAAGAAGCGGGTGTTCCTGACCAACTCGGGAACCGAAGCGGTGGAAGCGGCCATCAAGCTCGCGCGTAACCACACGCGACGCTCCGGCCTCATTGCCTTTCAGCAGTCGTTCCACGGCCGTACCTACGGCGCGATGAGTCTCACCTCGAGCAAGGCGAAACAGCACGCGCACTTCGGGCCGATGCTGCCCGAGGTCTACCATGTCCCCTTCGCCAATCCCTATAAGCTCGGCGGTGCCGAGCAGGCGATGCAGTATTCCCTTGGCGCGATCGACGATCTCTTTGACCGTCAGATCGCTCCGGACGATGTCGCGGCTATTTTCGTCGAGCCGATTCAGGGTGAGGGCGGCTATGTGGTCCCGCCGGACGGATTTCTTCGTGCCCTCCGGAACCTCTGCGACCAGCACGGCATCATGCTGGTCTGCGACGAGGTACAGAGCGGGGTTGGTCGTACCGGCAAGTGGTGGGCGTCGGACTGGGAAGGCGTCGAGCCGGACATCATCATAACCGCGAAGGGTTTGGGCTCAGGCATGCCCATCGGTGCCATGATCGCGAAAGAATCGATCATGACCTGGGAGTCGGGCGCTCACGGTTCCACCTTCGGTGGCAATCCGGTAAGCTGCGCGGCAGCCCTGGCAACGCTCGATGTGGTCGAGCAGCATCTGCCGCACATCACAGCCATGGGCGATCGCCTGCTCGCCGGATCACGCAAGCTGCAGGAGAAGTACGCCTGCATTGGTGACGTGCGCGGCCGCGGCCTCATGATCGGTATGGAATTTGTGAAGGACCGCGCGACCCGTGAACCGTACCCTGACCTGATTGACCGCCTGACCGAGCGCGCGTTCAAAAAAGGCCTTCTGCTCCTCGGCTGTGGTAAGAGCACATTTCGTTTCGCGCCGCCACTCGTGCTCGATGAGTACGACGTGGACACCGGGCTCTCGATTCTCGAGGAGTGCCTGAAGGAAGAGGATTGATTGCACGGGCGGATGTCGTATCCGCCCGGGATGTCATGCAAGCAGAAATGGTACGTAAAATTTGAAAAGGGAAGTGAGCTATGACAACCGCCGTTCAGCAGAAGGTCACCTATACCTCCACTAACGTGGACCTCAGCGCATTCCACGCCTCTTTTGATGCCGCCCTGGCGGACATCCGCGCGAATCTTGGAAAGTCTTACCCGCTCTACATTAACGGTAAAGAGGTCAAGGGGTCGGATGGTGGCGCTCCGATCGTGGATACTTCTCCGATTGACACGAGTGTCATATTGGGACGGTTCGAAGCCGCCGGGCCGGCGCAGATCGACGAGGCGGTGAAGTCGGCACGCGTGGCTCAGACGGGCTGGGCGAAGCTGCCGTGGAAGCAGCGGCTGGCCGTAATGCGAAAGGCTGCTTCGATCATTCGCGAAAGGAAGTTCGATCTCGCCGCGACAATGAGCCTCGAGGTTGGCAAGAGCAGACTGGAGGCAATGGGCGATGCCGAGGAGTCAGCCGACTTGATTGATTACTACGCCCAGCAGGTGGAGGATGCGGATGGGTTTGTGCGTCCGATGGCCA
>JBDTQP010000048.1:0-15714 GCA_039932125.1 Gemmatimonadota bacterium | reverse complement strand
AGCCAATCGTAGAGCTTGAGCTTGTCACTCATGACTTCGGGATCCCAGATTTTTTCGAAGCCGATCCCGGCGTACTGCAAGGCCATGGTGACGGCATCATCCCAGGGAGCGGCATTCGGTGGAGAATAGATCGCAACCTTGGGCGCCTTCTCCAGCGGCACCGCGTCCATGTTCTCTCCCTCGATCCGGCCCCTGATCTGGGCCACGGCTCCCGCGTCGACCGGCTCAGCTGAAACGCCGGCGAGCGCAGCATCGCGAACGGTGGTGCTATCTCCCGGCACCAGGAAAGCCCCCCCCCGGTAATTCAGGAACCACTCGCACTTGTCACCCCGCTCCAGCACCCGGAAGGTGACGCCATAGGCCTTGAGATGATCCCCCTGCGAATCATCCATGGGGATGAGGAGCCAGTTTGCCGCGCGACGGACCGAGACCCGGTTGACCAGCGGACCGAACGCGGAGGCGGACAATGCGCCGCCAGCGGCGCGGCGGATGAAATCTCGGCGTTTCATGTTCTGGGCACTGCTCCATGTAATTCATCGAGCAGCCTGCGTGCCTGCGGAATCACCGCGCTCTGCGGATGCTCGAGGATCAGTTGTTCAAGGATGGCCTGCCCCTCGACGCCCTTCCCATTTGCGGCGAGCAGACGCGCAAGGTCGAACAAGGCGGCCGGCATCGTGGCCTCTGCTCCGGTTCCCGCCGCGGCACGAAACGACTGCTCGGCCAGGTCTTTCTGACCGAGAGCCAGTTGCAGTCGCCCAACCTGCAGCCTGAGCTCCGCACCACCTGCCGCCGCGGGAAGCCTGGAGGCGAGCCGTGCGAGACCAGTGATGGCCTTTGTGGTGTCACGGCGTTCAAGGTCCAGCAGGGCAGCGCCGAGCTCGGGGAGACTGTCTTCCTGGATCGGCTGAAGCAGGGCCAGAATAGCCGTGCGGCTCGTCGCCTCCTCGCGGCTGCCGGCAAATGGTCCCGCTGAACGAAGCAGCGTGCTCGCGCCGACAAGGTCGCCGCGATAGAGCTTGAGCCGGCCGGCGAGATCGAGTCCTTCGACGGTGCTGTCTCCGGCGATGACGGAATCGGCGCGATCGAGATTGCCTGCGCGCGCCCACCCGAGGGCCACGCGCCGCCGCAGCTGCTGAAGCTGTTCCGGAGGAATCGAGCTGCTGTGCTGACCCAGCTCGCGCGCTGCATCCTCAACCTTGCCTTCATCGAGCAGCACCGAGACGAGAGTTCCACCAGCGTCAGCGGCAACTCCGCGAGGCGAGCCCGGATCCGCTGCCAGGGATCCCAGCATTCGTCGCGCCGATTCGCTGTCTCCCGCTTCCGCGTATGTTCGCGCCGCATCCACCCGATACCGCGACGCCTGGGCCCCGGAGGTGCGCATGGCCATCGCCTCCAGGCTCATGCCCAATGCTCGCCGCGCATCGCTCGTGGCGAGTGGTTGCAGAGCGTCCTGGAATTGCCGAAGGATCTCGATGGCCTGGGGATTATTACCCGGGAGCGCGCCGCTCAGCATCTGGAAACCCTTTACCGGATTTTCCCATCGCGCCATCAGGGTCGCCGCGATTTGTCGCGCCTCCACACTGCCCTCCTTGGCTAGCTCGGCCAGCACTACCTGCCGGTCGCTTTCGGCCACACCGCTCAGCGTGTTCACTGATAGTGCGCGATACCCGGGCAAACGTCGGACAGCAAGGGCCCATTCTCTCGCGGCAGTCGGATAGTCCTGGTCCAGCGTGGCGAGCTGGGCAACTTCGGCAGCCAGTGCGTCGTTCCGCTTGAGCCGCTCGCGCGCGAGCTGGTAGGTTCGCCGAGCCTCTGGCCGATCGCGCCGGGTCAGGGCCAGGTTCGCCCATTCACGGTACGGCGCCTCATCATTCGGCTGCACCTCTACCCAGAGATCCAGCACGTGATGCGCGCTGTCGGGACGCTCAAGCGTCGCCCAGGTACGGAGCGCCACACCATAAATTGCGCTGGAGGTCGGTTTGGCAGCGAGCGCCGCCTGGACCTGAGGGATGATATCGGGGAGTTTGTTAAGCGCCGTCAACGCGCGCTCCAGGCCAAGCAGCGCGCCGGCATCGGCCGCCTGGGCCTGGAGAACCGTCCGGTAGGCAGTGGCAGCGTCGGTATAATTTCCCCGCCGCTCAAGGTCAAACGCCCTGGTGAGTTGATCCTGCTGGGCGGGGAGATTTCCCGCCGTGACGCTAACCGTGATCAGAAACAGGGCCAGCATTCGTAGAAAAGGCCTGCTATCCTGCATGAGAACCTGCCTCACTGATTTCCATTCCGGGAGAGTCGCTGGAAATATTCAACCACCAGGCGACGCTCCTCCGGTGAAAGGCGCTGGAGACTCTCCCAATCAGGCATCCTGATCCGATTATCGTCGCCCATCAGCCTCGATCGTAGTGCCGGAGGCAAATTGATGCTGTCGCCCGTCGGCGTGGTGCTCTGCCGTTCTTTATTCTCATCCTGCTGTTCGCCCTGAAGAGTCCGGCCGGCATCGAGCATGCGGCGGAAGAGACGCTCCTGGCGCTCCACAGTCTCCCTGTCCAGCCGGCCGGATTCCAGGCGTCGCGCGAGGTCACGAGCCTCGCGTGCCATTTCCGCTGCCCCGCCAGGGTCGCCGTTGGCTCGCATCCGCTCGAGCTGTTCGGCCATCGCCCGCTGACGAGCCCCCAGCTGCCGCAGTTGCTGCTGCATTCCACTGTTTCCCGCCATGGGCAGCATGCCTGAGGCATCTTTGCTCACTCCGCCTTGCTGGTTGGCCATCTCACGCATCTGCTCCATGGCCTCCTGCAAGCCAGATCCCGATCCCGAGCCCGACACCTGTCCCCGGCTCCGCGAAAGTTGATACGCTGCCGTGTTCAGTGCATCAACCGCTTCTCCGGCCGCATCGGCCGCTTCGCGCGTATTGGGCGCACCGGTAGCAACCGCCTCCCGGGCGCGCTGCATCTGTTGCTGTGCTCGGGCAAGGCTCGCGGCAATCTGGGGCGAGACCAGTGCATTCTTTCCTGACGCGCCCTGGATCTGGTCCTGGAGCTTCTGCGCGCCTTCTTCGAGAGCGCCCTGTTCGCCACGGGTGGCGGCCGAGGCATCACCCCGGCGAAAATTCTCGGCAAGCTGCAGCTGGCGCTGGGTCAGACGACTGGTCTCCGTCATCGCCCGATCCATCGCCTCCGTCACTTCCTGACGCCACTGCTGCTGCATCGCCTGACCCTGCTGTTTCAACTGCTGCCCTAATGGATCCAGCTTCCGGGCAGCCTCTTCTCCCTGCTTCCTCGCCTGCTGCCGCTGACCCTCGTTCGCCGACTGAGCGGCCTGCTGCATCTGCTGCGCAGCCTGGGATGCCTGCTCTGCCGCGGATTGAAGTCCTTCTTTCTGCTCCGGTGAATCCATTTGCGGCGCGAGGCGATTGAGTGCGGCGGCCAGAGAATCTGCCCGGCGAGCGAGATCCTTCTCCTCTGCGGCAGCCCGTGCCGAATCCGGCTGCTGCTCCGCCTGCTCCGACCAGTCTTTCTGTTGTTGCGCGAGCTCCTGTGACTCGGCCGCAAGATTGGTCATGTCGCCTTCCATGGCCGCGCGACGGAACAGCTCCTGGCTCCGTTCAAGGGCCTCGCGAAGCTCTTTCTGCGCCTCGGCGAGTTGCTGGAGCGCATCCTTCGCGCGTTCGGGATCAAGCGCCGTCAGTGCCTGCTGCAGCTCGGCCAGCTTCTGCCGAAGCTCCGGCGTCAGGGCTCGGTCAAGCTGATCCTGGATTTCCTTGAGACGCTCCTGCCATGCGGGATCGTTGAGGCCGGCGGCCTCGGCACTTTGCTGGAGCTCTTCGAGGCTTTGCTTCAAAGCTTCGGCCCGGTCCATCATTTCCTGCTGGGATTCCGCCACGGCTTCCGCCCGCTTGGCAGATTCGTACGACATCGTCTCTTCGGTCTGTCCGCGACGCTGACCCGCTGAGGGGCGTTCCCGCTCCCGCGACAGGTCCTCGGTCGAACGTTCGAGCTTCCTGCTTTCAGCAGCCAGCGAATCAAGACGGCTGGAGACGTTGTCGGATGCTTCTCGCGCTGCGGCGCGCACCTCGGACAATGTCGCGAGGCGCAGCACGAACTCCCGGGACCGACCGACATTTGCGGCCGGAGCATTGTCGCGCGCGCTGACCCGGTAGCGCACCGTGTCTCCGGGTAGCAGCCCGCGATCATTCAGGTTGAAATCGAAATTGAGAACGGCGTGTTCCGGCTTCGCGGCGGGAAGGGATACGATTTCGCGGCGAGGAGGATCTGAAAAGCCGAGCCGGCTTATGCGGTGGCTCTCAACCTCCACGCTGGTGACGCCATAGTCATCCTGCACTTCAATCACCAGCGGCAACCTGAGGCTCAGCGGCGCGATGGTATCCGCTCCGGGGACAGGAACGGTGACGATGGGACTGCTGTCCGGCACTATTCGAATCGGGAGCCAGACCGAATCGCCGGCGAGCGGCGTGCCTGCCTCGGTCGTGAGGCGAAGCTGGTAGGAGCCCGTTGCGCGAGGGGTGAAACTCCCGTGGAAACCGGCACCTTTCACTTCGAGAGCCGCTTCACCCGAGCGGCCGACCCATGCACCTGCCGCCAGTGTCGCGGTAGCTGCGCCCTCGGTGGTGAGCGTTGTTCCAGTGGGAAGAAGAAGAGTGTCTCCGGACAGGGGGACCGCTTCATCCTCCATGTCCAGGTACCTGGGATAGTGGGCTGTAACTGTCAGGGTTCCGAGAAAGGCGGGAATCCGCACATGGACCTGGATCGTGTCCGAGGCACGGCCACCCGAGGTGAGCCGGGCAAAGAGATCGGTTCGAAGCGGGCCGATAGACTCCATGCCCCGTCCCGCTGAATCGAGGCGAACGGGCTGAGAATGCCACGCTTCACCAGGCCCGCGAAGCCAGAGCATGGCATCACGCCGGCCGGTCGCCTTGAGGTTCAAGACGACGCTCTGTCCCCGATCTACTTCATCATGCGCAGCAGTGACCGTGACTGGGGCAATGGTTGCTTCCCACGCCCGAACCGGATGCCAGAGTGCCGCTGCCGAGCCCCGCACCGGTCCAGCTGAAAAGAAGATCAGCAGCCCGAGACCTCCGAACACCAGGCCCTGATGTGCCCGCGCGCGCAGGTTTCGCCGCACAGGTTCCAGCGCGCCACGGCCGTCGAGCACAAGTTCCCGGGCCTGGGCCTGGTCCGCGGCGTTGAAGAGAGAGGCACTGGTACCCGTAGCCGGGGCATCGAGGAGCGAAGAGATCGCGCCATCACGCCAATGCCCATGATGCTCCAGGTGGCCGGCGACCCAGCGCGGCGTGAGTCGGCCGGAATAGCGACGGGCAGCCATGAAAAGCAGGATGCCGGTGATACCAGCCAGGGCCCAGGCGACCAGTACCCAGTAAGGCGCCCGAAACCAGCCAACCTTTGACGACCACGCCAGCCCGCCAAGGATCAGTGCCGCGGAGCCAGACCCGAGCGCCCACCATGCGACCGCATTAAGACCGCGAAGTGGCCGGATCAGCGCGTGTACGGCATCAGCCGTGGGCCGCGGACTCATCCGCCGTACCCTACCGCGTATGCAAAAAGATTGATCCCCATCTCCAGAGCAGCCTCATGTTTTTCAGGGGGATCGTGATGCACTTCAGGATCTTCCCATCCATCGCCAAGGTCGGATTCGTAGGAGTAATACACAACGAGCCGGCCATTGATGAAGATTCCAAAGCCCTGTGCCGGCTTCCCATCGTGCTCGTGGATCTTGGGGACTCCCCTGGGAAAATTATAGACCAGGTGATAAACGGGGTGATCGAGCGGCACTTCGACAAGCTGATGATCGGGGAAAAGACGGGCGAGCTCCCGCCGGATAGAGGGATCCATCCCATAATTATCGTCAGCATGGAGGAATCCACCCTGCAGCAGCCACTGCCGAAGGACCGCCAGGTCCGCGTCGCTGAAGTGTACGTTCCCGTGACCCGTCATATGGAGAAAGGGAACGCTCCAGATATCGTCCGAGGCGAGGCTCACCACCTTTTCTTCAGTTCCGACCCGCATCGTTGTCCGCGTGGCAATCGCTTTGAGCAGATTCGGGAGGCTCGAAGGATTGGCGTACCAGTCCCCTCCCCCTTCGTAGTGCAGCCGACCGACGGTGAGGAGTGGCTCTACTGCTGTCTCGCTTCGAATCGGGAGCAGGCAGATGAGGGCAACAGCCAGCCAGCCTGACCTGAGGCCAGTAGCGGGCTGAAACGTGCGCAGGAAACCACGCGGACTCTTCATCTTTTCAATATAGAAAGATTACGGCTCTGGGTTGTTCCACTACCCGGCGATGGAGAGGATAGTTTCGCTAGGAAGGAAGCTCCGTCACCCGCCGATAAATATCATTCCGTGGAAGACCGGTCTCTTCGGCAAGGGCCTGGACCACATCCTTTCGCGACATACCCGCACGAAGGAGTTCCCCGGCCCTGGCCGCAATGTCGAAAGTGGCCGGGTCGAGACGGCTCTCCGGCGCACCGGTCATCACTACGGTGATCTCGCCTTTGGGCGGATGCTCCTCGAAATGCGCCGCCAGCTCGTCGAGTGCGCCGGACCGGATCTCTTCATGCAGCTTGGTCAGCTCACGGGCAACCACAGCTTGCCGGCCTTCACCGGCCACGCTGGCGAGATCCCGGAGCAATGCGGTCAAACGTCCGGCTGCTTCGAAGAACACGACGCTTCCCGGTTCCCGTGAGGACCGCTCGAGCAGCTGCTGGCGTTCTCTTCCTTTCCGCGGCGGAAATCCGAGAAAAAGGTATCGATCGCCGGGGAAACCTGAAACCGAGAGTGCCGCAGTCACGGCGGATACGCCGGGGATCGGCACCACCAGATGACCGGCTTGGCGAACCCGGCCGACCAGGGCGGCTCCCGGGTCACTCACGACCGGCGTGCCGGCATCGGTTACAATGGCCACATCGGATCCACCCGCAAGGAGCGCCAGGATTTCCGTGTAACGTGCATCTTCCGAATGCTCATGGAAACTGATGAGCCGTGGATGGGCATCGAGATGATGCAGCAGCTGGCGAGTCCGCCGCGTATCTTCGGCCGCGACACAGGGAACAACCTTGAGGAGGGCGGCGGCGCGACGCGTAATGTCGCCGAGATTGCCGAGCGGAGTCGCAACAACGAACAACGTGCCGGTCACGACGGAGGTTTCTGCGGTGAAGGAGCAGTGCGTCGAGAGTCTACCAGTTGATCCGCCATGGAATCTGGTCGTAAAACCCCGCCGCCTGAAGGACGAAACGCTGCTCGCGGGTAGCGTTTCGAATCACCCGCTCCGCGGTACCGGGTGAAACGATCTCGACTTCCTGAAGGAACCGAGTGGTCCACTCCGCAAAACTCTGCGTCAACGCTTCCGCGGGAACCGGGATGGCCGGTTCTTCATCGATCGCCGTTCCTGCCAGAACCGAGAATGCGGGATGGGACGATGCAATCGCCACACTCGCGCGCTCGCCCTTACGCCGGCCTTCGTCCGGCAGTTCCTGCTCCACGGCAAGGCAGATTCGCTGGATCATCTCGCGATAGGCCTTTACCTGGACGACGGGCGCCTGGACGGGAATGTCTCTTCCCTCCTGCGAGACACTTCCCGCAATGGCGGGATGCGCACCATCCGGGCGGAGCTCGAACAGCGACTCCATGTACCGCACGACCGAGCTGGTCGCCGGTCGATCGCACAGGTAGCCCCGAATGAACCTTCCACTTTCGAACTTGAGGTAGTTGACCCGGCCCTGCGAAATCAGCTCGAGCACACCGGTGAACGATTCACCGGCGAGGACGGGAAAGATCTGCTCCGGCGCTCGCGGGTCGACGAACCGCAGCTCGGTCGAGGCAGCACAGGCCGAGAACATCCAGTTCAGCTGTTCCGCTGTGGCAGCCGCGTAGCAGAACTCGCTTCGTTCGGGATCCGATTTGAGCCGGCGAAGGGCTTCACTGATGGGCACCACCGCCCTTCCGCCGGGTCCGATCGTGGCCGCGTTGATCACTTCACCCTGTCGAAAGAAAAGCACGACGTCCTCTTCCGGCAGGTAACCGGTCAGATATCCGTCGACTCGGCCGTCCCGGTCTCGCTTGGCAAAGGAGAGGAGATTCTCGAGATGCACGAAGATTGCCCGCGTGCGGGGGAGCATGACACCGGAAGCTGGAAACGTCAGATCGGCGATGCGAACGGAAGAATTGAGCAGGCGGGCACTACTGACGCGCATGGGGCCTCTTGAGTGGCAAGACGGCCTTCGGCTATGAGTTACTGATCCTGGCAGGTCAGACCGGATTACCGTGGAATGGCCTGACCTGCCGGCGGGCTGCCAGCCCGCCTGACCGGCTAGATATGCTGCTGAATCTTGCTGGCGATCACGCTCTTTGGCACCGCGCCAATGACCGTGTCGACGTGCTTCCCGCCCTTGAAGAACAGGATGGCAGGAATGGAACGGATGTTGAATTTCATTGACGTCTGCTGGTTCGCATCTACGTCGACCTTGGCGACCTTGATCTTGCCGGTGTACTCGGTAGCAAGCTGCTCGAGAACCGGAGCGACGATCTGACAAGGTCCGCACCAGGTCGCCCAGAAATCGACGAGCACCAGTCCCTGCGCCTGCTCGACATCGGCGGCGAACGTTGAATCGGTCACCTGCATTGTCAGCGAATCGGTTGCACTCATGATGGTATGGTCTCCATTTCAGCCGCACTGCCCGGGGACAGCACCGCCGATTACTTTAGCCGCACGCCGTATTTCGGCGGCGAACGTTTGTGGTTTTTGTGACTGGAGCGCCTGTGCCCCAAACACCCCGTATTGCTCACATCGGTGTCGCGGTGCCCGATCTCGCGGTTGCGCTCGCCTTCTATCGCGACGTCCTGGGAATCACCCCGCATCCTCCGGAGAGTGCCGACGGAGCGACGATCGTCTCATTGCCATTCGGCGACTCTGCCGTCGAGCTGCTCACATCGAACGATCCGGCGAGCCCTATAGCAAAATTCCTCGAGAAACGTGGGCCTGGAATCCATCACATCTGCTACAAGGTCCCCGATCTTGATGCGGCCATTGAGCGGTGTCGGGCGCTGGGCTATCGCCTGGTTGATGAACAACCCCGCGCCGGGGCTGGTGGCCACCGCATTGCCTTCCTGCATCCGAAGGCGACTGCCGGTATTCTCCTCGAGCTTACCGAGTAGGAACCCGGCACCTGCAGTGAAAGTTCCTGCTCAGCGAGGCGCCCCATCGGAGGCGCCGCAGGCGCGGCCGGGACGGCTCACTTTTTCCAGGTCAAACTCGTTGACCAGCCACTGATCGTGGCTCGTCCGTATCATGGTAAAGGGTACGACATTTACACAACCCGGTCGGGTGAGCTCCACCTGGATCACCCGCTCATTGGGAAGGCCCGGCCGCGGCTCGTTTGACAGTACCCGAAAGGCGATGCCACTCAGGTATGTCTGCACAATCGCCATGCGCTTCTGGTAATCGGCAGGAACCCCGGTCGAAGCCGCGGACCCGCGCGATGTTCCCCAGTGCTCCCCCATGGCGGTAAGATTGCTGTCAACAGCCGACTGAATGAAAGTTCGGAGGGAAGCGTCAGCAGCCGGGATCGGTGTCACCTGTCCCTTGCCTCCACCACAGGCAACTAGCACGAACACCAGGAGCGGCAATCCTCGTTTCACCACGGCAATCCACCTGATAAATTGTACGCCGAAGTTAACGGCCACCGAAGCCACGAGCAATGACCACAACACACGCGCCGCGCCTCTACATCAACATCGATCACGTTGCCACCGTGCGAGAGGCACGGAAGACGGATGAGCCGGATCCCCTCGAAGCCTCGCGCCAGGCCGAAGCCGCGGGAGCCGATGGAATTACCGCGCACCTGCGGGAAGATCGCCGGCATATTCAGGATCGCGACGTGGAAGCACTCGCCCGCGCCGTTACAACGGCATTCAATCTGGAGCTTGCCGCCACCCGCAAGATTGTCGACATCGCTGCGCGACTTGCACCATACCAGGCCACCCTCGTGCCCGAGCGACGTGAAGAGATCACCACGGAAGGCGGGCTGAATCTCGAGATTGGCACGCGTCGTCTCCAGGAAGCCATTCTCCGGCTGTCCGAGGCAGGGTGCCGGGTGAGTCTCTTCATCGATCCTGATGCAGTCGCTCTTGCCCGCTCGCGCGACCTCGGCGTGGCCGCGGTGGAGTTACATACTGGCCGGTATGCCCATACCTGGCGTGAAAGCACCAGGGCTCTCGACGAACTCGCGTCAGCGGCAGTCCTGGGCAGGAGCATGGGATTGGCTGTTCATGCGGGCCATGGACTCACCTATGACAACGTACAAGCCGTCGCGCGAATCGCTGAGATCGAAGAGCTCAACATTGGCCACAGCGTGATCAGCCGCGCCGTGTTTGTGGGGATCGGTCCCGCGACCATCGAGATGGGAAGGCTGGTGCGGGAGGCCCGCGGCGGCTCGCCAGCGTGACTTATTCTGACGACCAGCTTCATCTGTCCGGTTGCCCCAAACGCGCTAACTCTCTACACTATAGACAGCTACGACGGCGTCCGCCGCTCTCCTATCTCTCTCTTACATCCGCTCTTCCCTGAGGCCAGATGAGTTCTCCCATCGGGATGGCCGAGTACTTTGCGATGGAATCTGGGGAATACCTCGAGCGTCTGAACGCTCTGGTATCCGGTCCCGCCGCTCCTCCGCCTGAAGAACTGGTGCGTTTCACGAGAGCGCTCCGGGGAAGTGCCCTGATGGCGAATCAGCCGCTGGTGGCTCGCACCGCGGCGGGTCTTGAAGCCGTCGCCAAGGCGTACCGGGAAAATCGCCGGGCATGGGAGCCGCAACTCCGGGATCGCTGTCTCAAGGCAGTGACCGACCTGCGCGCTCTCGTCCGCACGGCTGGGGGCTGGAACGACGAAGAGAACACTCGCGCCGAGCGCCTGGCCCTGGATATGGAGCTGCTTGGCGGTGTCGCTTCGCCGGCCGGCCCCCGCCCCACTCCTCCACCCAGCTCCGCTCCCGGTTCTGACGCTGGCGTGCGCGCCTTCGTCGCGCGTGAAGGCGCGCTCACGGCCAGTGCTCTAGACCGGGCTGCGCGCGCGCTTCGCACCACGCCCGAAGCACACGAGCCACTCTACGCCGTGCTGAGGCGGCTCCAGTCCCTTCGTGGTCTCGCGGCGCTGACTGATCTTGCGCCTCTCCCTGACGTGCTCGAAAGCGTGGAGCGCGCCGTGGGCGAGCTGACCCGCATGTTCGCGCCGCCTCCTCATGTCGCCGACGTCTTCGAGGCCGCGGCGCAGGCGCTCGCGAGGGGATCACGAGATGTGGCGCAGTCGGGACGGCCGGCGGCAGATGCGGAGGAGGTGCGCCGGTTTGCCGAGCTGCTGCTGCGGGCCTTCGCGACAGAAAATGATGTCGTGCCGATCGAGTCGCTCTTTGGCGGAGGCCAAGGCATCCTCGAGACGGGAACCGTGCTCAGGGAAAGCCCCCTCACCATGGTTGAGCTGGTGAGCCATGGTGAGCGCCTGTGCGAAGTGGCCGACGAGCTGGAACGCGCGACTGGCCCGGCTGTACGGGACATGCGACTCTACTTCATGGTCGCGGCGCTGAGGCCGCTGGAAACAGCTGTCGGAGCCCAGATCCCCCAGAGCCTTCCCGCCTTCGCCGGTGCCGCGCGCGAGTTGATTGCCCAGGGCGGCGTTCCCCAGGCACTCGGGGAGTTCGCCAATTGCATCCGTGAAACCGGGGCAGTGCTTCGCGGCATTTCATCGAGCGGCGGCGGAAAACATCCGGCAGATCAGATCGAAGCACTTGCTCAGCGTCTCCACGTACTCGGTGCTCCGGTGTTCCGTCCGGTGCATCACACGCCGGTCAACACGCCCCGTCCGGAAGAGGCACGCGTGGAGGAGGATGGGAACGATGTGGTTCCGATCGAATCGCTCGCTCCGGATCAGCCGGCAGCCAGCACTTCATCAGCCCAACCGCCAGCCGTCCATAAGGAAACGCCTCCAGCCGATATGCCGGGACTCGAGGGGAGCTATCTCACGCTTGCGCGGCTGGTCGCGAAACATGGCAAGGGGGCGGCATCGCTGGACGTTCTACTCGATCCCAGCCGGCAGCACAGCACAACGGAAATCCAGAACGAGCCGGATATCATCGCGATCGACCTGCTGCTCTTCAGCGGACGCGGGGCGGTCGAGCGCGCGGCGATTCTCCGGCATGAAGCCGACACGATCCTGACGCAGGGATCGGATCAATCACGGCTCAAGGATCTGCTGGACGAGCTGTTGGATCTGGTCACATTATCTCAGTCATGAGGTGCCTGCCGCGCCCTGATGAGCACGCCGCCGTGAAATACGGCATTAAGAACTCTGCATGAGCGAACCCGGTCTCAAGACCCCGCGCCACACCTGGTGGCAGAGCGCGTTAGCCATCGGCATCTCCGCGGCGTTCCTGTTCTGGGCGCTCAAGGGAATAGAGTTCAGGAATGTCCTCGCTGAGCTCAGGCGAGCGCATGTCCTGCCGATCGTGCTTACGGTCATCATCGCCACCAGCACCTTTGTGCTCCGCATCTTCCGCTGGCGCATTCTTCTCCGCGCCAGTGACGGATCATCGCTCCCCGCCAGCTCCCTGTGGCACGCGATAGCGATTGGTTTCATGGCGAACAATGTGCTTCCCTTTCGAGCGGGCGAGGTACTGCGAAGTCTTGCTATTACCCGGCTCACCCACACCCGGATCACCTCCGCGCTCTCCTCGATCGCTGTCGAACGGCTCTTCGATGGTGTCGCCATCGTCGTCCTGCTCACCCTGGGCCTGCTGACCTCCGGCCTTCCCGCCGATGCCGAAGTCTCCGGTGTGCGGCTCACCCATATTGCCATCGTAGCGGGTGCGACCTTCGCCACGGCATTGCTCGTGGCGGCTCTCGTCGTGGCGTTTCCGGAAGCCGCGGAACGGGTCGTCCGGCGCATCGTGCCGTTTCCTCGGCTCGCGGAAAAAATGGTAGCCATGATCGAAGGGGTGGTGCATGGTCTCTCGGTTCTGCAGTCTCCGATCCGCATCCTGATGGTTACCCTCTGGTCCCTGGTGATCTGGCTGGTGAACGTGGTTTCCTTCTATGTCGCGTTCAAGGCGTTCGACATCCCGGTGAATTTCGCGGGCGCGATGATCATGCAGGGCCTCCTCGCGTTTGCGATTTCCGCACCGACGGCGCCGGGGTTTGTCGGAGTCTTCGAAAGTGCCATCAAGCTGACGCTGCTGCTCTACGCAATCTCCGAAGATCGCGCCGTCACCTACGCACTCGTATATCACGCGACCACGTTCGTCCCCATCACCCTCCTGGGCGCCTGGTCGCTCGCCCGGACCGGGCTCGGCCTCAAGAACCTGCGCCAGGAAGCGGCGACGACGTGATGATCACCGCCTGAGCGATCGTTACTACAATGCCCTCCTCCGTCCGCATCGCCTGCCACGCCAAGGCGAATCTATTTCTCCGTGTGCTCGCCAGAAACTCCGATGGGTTCCACAGCCTGGAGACGTTGTTCTGCCGCTTGACCCTCGCGGACCAGCTTGTCGCTGAGCCGCGGGAGCAGGCAGGTATAACCCTCGATGCGAATGGCGCTGATCTCGGGCCGGACGCAGAAAATCTGGCAGTACGCGCCGCGATTGCTGTCCTCGAAGCCACGAGCCAGAAGTTCGGCGTTCACCTGTCACTCAGCAAACAAATTCCGGTCCGGGCGGGCCTGGGTGGTGGATCCAGCGACGCTGCCGGTGCGCTCCTGGCAGTCAACCACCTCGCCGGCAATGCTATCCCTCGACACGAGCTGCTCCAGATGGCTGCTCGGCTGGGCAGCGATGTTCCTTTCTTTGTCAGTGGTGGGGCGTTTGCGCTGGGGTGGAATCGTGGTGAACGCATGCTGCGGCTGGAAGCACCCCCAGCCGCCGCGGCGCTTCTTCTCATTCCGCCGGTAGGGGTGGGTACCGCGGACGCGTATCGCTGGGTGGATGATGCAAGAGCGACCGGGGGAGGCCGCGGGGCAGTTGCGCTCGACCTGGAATCACTATCGAGCTGGGGGAGTCTCGGCCGGATGGCAGGCAACGAGTTTGAATCGGTCGTGTTCGGTCACCGGCCTGAAGTACGTACCGCCTTCGAGGCCCTGACCGGCACACACCCATTGCTCTGCCGAATGAGCGGATCGGGTTCGGCCATCTTCGCCGTATACCGAAATGCTCGGGAGCGAGATGACGCGAAGTTGATGCTGGGCCCCCGAATGGGTAGGGCCATCGCGACGGAAACATTGAGCCACGACCCACCGGGGCCGGAGAGCATCCTACCCGGATGAGAATCCGGTTACTTTAGCAGCCGGGAGTGAGCCCGCTTACGGTTTAGTGCTCACCGTTTATACTGGCCCTTCGTCCAATGGCAGGACAGCAGACTTTGGATCTGCGAATGGTGGTTCGAATCCACCAGGGCCAATCTGATGTCATGTAAACGGGCAGCACGCCACAATGGGAATGCCGCTTAAGGCGAACGCTCATCCCTGCCGTTCGCGCCTCACGAGTGGATCCCGCGATCACGATGCGCCAGGAGTAGCCAGTCCCTCGGGTATTCCCGTGCAGGGAGGCCCTCGTCTGAGGGCCTCCTCTGCAAGGGCGACTGCCTGGGCGACGGCGGGGTGAATTGAGTGTACAGGAATGCCTTTCCCCCGCCGCCACAACTGCGCCTGGCCTATGGACCGATCCTGGTCACGTGAGACCTCCCTGCGACCCGAAACCCGACGATAATCTCAGCCATCTGGCTTACCCTAACTCCGCCGCAATCAAGGCGTAACGTCATTCTTCCCGGTTGACTCTCCCTCGGTCCCACGCTACTTTCACCGGCTACTTTATGGCGGATATCTCACTCTCTCGCAGCCAGATGCTCCTGCTCAGCGGCTCGGCCAACCGACCGCTCGCCGAGGAGCTGGCTCAGCATATTGGTCAACCGCTCTGCCGGGTGACGATCAAGCGTTTCGCAGATGGTGAGTTGTTTGTCAAAATCGATGAGAATGTCCGGGGACGGGACGTGTATATCGTTCAATCGACCAACCCACCGGCCGAAAACCTGATGGAGCTGCTTCTCCTCATGGATGCGGCGAAGCGGGCCAGTGCCGCGAGAGTGACAGCGGTTATTCCGTATTTCGGCTACGCGCGCCAGGACCGGAAAGATCAGCCCAGGGTTGCCATCAGCGCCAAGCTGATCGCCAATATGGTTTCAGTCGCCGGAGCTGATCGAGTGCTGGGTCTCGACTTTCACCAGCACCAGATGCAGGGATTTTTTGATTTACCAGTCGATCACCTGTACGCAGCACCGGTGTTCGTCAACCATTTTCGCCAGATCGCGCTGCACGATCCGGTCGTGGTGGCACCCGACGTCGGCTCGGCCAAGATGGCTCGCGGTTTCGCCAAGCGGCTGAATGCGTCGCTCGCCATCATCGACAAGCGACGGCCCTCGGCAAACATCGCGGAAGTCGTGAACGTCGTGGGAGATGTCGAAGATAAGGATTGCGTCATCCCGGACGACATGATCGATACCGGGGGCACTATGGCTGAGGCGGTGCATGCCCTCAAGCGGCTGGGCGCCCGGGACGTCTACTGCTGCGCCACCCATGCCTTGCTCTCGGGACCCGCGGTGGAGCGGTTCATGGCGAGCCCGGTCAAGGAAGTGGTCGTGACCAACACGATCGCCA
>JBDTQP010000047.1:0-15893 GCA_039932125.1 Gemmatimonadota bacterium | reverse complement strand
TGGGCGGCTTCACCGGCGGAGCGAAGCGCGTCGGCAATACCCCGCTGGCGGCGATGCGTGACCGTACGAAGAAAGGGATATTGCCGGGCGAGTCCTTCCAGGACCGTGGCACTCTGGTCTCGCGATCCATCGTCGACGACCACGACCTCGTAGCTGAATCCGGCCGGGTCGAGCGCCGCCTGGCAGAGTCGCAGGAATTCCGGAAGGTTTTCGGCTTCGTCCTTGGCGGGAACCAGGACGCTGACGTCCACCCGGTCAGGGCGAGCCGCCACCGTCATACCCGTTTTCGCATTCTGGCCGGCAGTATTCCGAGTTGATCGCGATACTTGGCGACCGTGCGCCGGGCGATCTGGATGCCCTGCTCCTGGAACAGCTGGACGATCTGCTGATCGGTGAGCGGTGTTCCACTCTTTTCTTCGCCGACCATCTTCTGCAGCTTGGCGCGAATTGAGCGGGCGCTGGCGTCTTCACCTGATGTGGTCGACAGCGCGCTCGAGAAGAAGAACTTGAGCGGAAGCACGCCGCGCGGTGTCTGCACGTACTTCTCGTTGGTCACCCGGCTCACGGTCGACTCGTGCATGTTGATGACTTCCGCCACCTCGCGGAGCGTGAGCGGCCGCAGGTGCTCGATGCCCTTCTCGAAGAAATCACGCTGCCGGTCCACAATGAAGTTCATGACCTTGAGCATGGTCTGGCGCCGCTGTTCCAGGGCCTGGATCATCCAGTTGGCGCTGTTCATCTTGGTGGCGATGAACTCGCGATTTTCCGGCGTCATTTTCTTCTTGTCGCGCGCGAGCTCCTGGTAAGAACGGCTCAGCCGGAGCCGGGGATAGCCGGTGTCGTTGAGGAAGACGTGATACCGACCATCGATCTTGTCGACGATGAGATCGGGCGTGATGTACCCGTCGTCCTTCCCTGAGTACTTGAGGCCCGGCTTGGGATCGAAATGGGCCAGACGATCCGCGGCAGCCTGTACCCCCTGGGGCTCGATGTTGAATCGCTTCGCGAGGTCGTTCCACCGATGCGCGATCAGGTCGTTGAACGCCTCGTCGACGAGACGGTAGGTGAGTGAATCGGTCTCGCCTTTCTCCCGCATCTGGATGAGGAGACATTCCCGGAGGTCCCGGGCGCCGACGCCGGGTGGATCGAGACGCTGGATGATCTGCAGCATCTCTTCGACCTCTTCCGCGGTATAGAACTCGGCGGGCGGTTCTGCCGCCTCCGCTTTGTCCGGCTCCACCTCGTTGCCAAACTCATCCAGCTCCGGCTCCGGTGTGCCGGTTGCCACATGAACCCGCATCAGCTCGTTCACGCTGCCCACAATCTCTTCGGCCGAAGCGGCAAGGTATCCGTCATCCTTGATATTGCCGAGGAACTCTTCGGCAAGGAGCAGCTGCCGTGCATTGAGCTCCATCAGCTTGAGCTGTTCCCGGAGGTGGTCCTGGAGATCCCTGGTCTCCACTGTCACCGGCTCGATGTACTCTTTCTCTTCGTATTGCTCGCGCATGCCGCCGACTTCAAAGCCGTTGAGCAGAATTTCTTCCCAATCGGTCTCGTCCGATTTCTGGGTCTCCTCCTTTTCCGCCTTCTCCTGCGTCGCCTGGTCCTGCGTCTCCTCCTCTTCAGGCTCGAGCAGCTCGAGGAATGGATTGACCAGCAGCTCCTGTTTCAGATGCTGCTGCAGATCCATCATCGGCATGTACAACATGTCCATGGCCTGGTAGAGCCGCGGATTGATCCGGAGATCCTGCCGGAGACTGGTATGCTGCGAAAGACCTGTCTTCACGCGACAGCCTCAAGGCGCGAACGGAGTCGCGACGTCAGGGTGGGACCGAGGTACAATTCCGCGACCCGGTCATCATAGACCAGTTCGCGAACCGAGCCGGACACCTGGACCTTGCCTTCAAACATGATGTATGCCCGATCGACGATGTCGAGAGTCTGTTCGACGTTGTGGTCGGTGATGAGAACACCGAGTCCGCGATGGCGGAGTCCCGCGACAATAGTCTGAATATCGTGAACCGCGATGGGATCGACTCCAGCGAACGGCTCGTCCAGCAACATGAACTTGGGACTGGTCACCAGGGCCCGGGTGATCTCGAGCCGGCGGCGTTCCCCACCGCTCAGCGAATACGCCTTCGCTTTCCTCAAGTGCTTGATCGTGAGCTCGTCCAGCATGTGCTCCAGCCGAGCGCGACGCTCGTCCCGGCTCAGCGGCAGCGTCTCCAGGATGGCAATGATGTTTTCCTCAACGGTCATCTTTCGAAAGACCGACGGTTCCTGGGCCAGGTAGCCGATGCCGGCTCGGGCCCGCTTGTACATCGGGGAATCAGTGAGATCCTTGCCGTCGAGCGACACCTTACCGGCATCTGGCCGGATCAGGCCGGTGATCAGGTAGAAGGTGGTCGTCTTCCCCGCCCCATTGGGCCCCAGCAATCCCACGATCTCACCCTGCTCCACTCGCACCGTGACATCGTCCACCACTCGCCGGCGTTTGAACGTTTTGGAGAGCCCGGCCCCTTCCAGGACGCTGCCTGAAGCATTGACGTGCCGCTCCCCGCCAAGTGCCCCAGGGGACCGCATTGACTGCGAGGCGAGGCTGATCAACCAGGTGCTGGAACCGTCGCGATCGGCGACTGCCTCCGGCCACCACGGTCCAATCGCGCGAACCTGGTCGTGGAATGGCCGGGCAATGAATCCATCGATGGCGAGCCTCGGCAGCACCGAGCTGTTCAGGTTGGCTCGCACTTCGTCCCCAGACAGCTCGAGGCTCACCGGGAGATTACTCTCGACGCAGCACCGGACATAGGTCTCGCGATACGCCACCACCAGATGGGGGAAGGCGACGACACCGTCCTGGTCGGCGGCCTTGATCATGGCGGCCAGCGCCAGGGGAACCGATGGGTCCCGGCCGCTGACACCAGACAGCCCCATTGGGGCAGGCGACGTCATCGCCCGACCTGCCCCGCTGCCGGTGGCGGAGGCGTGGAATCGGAGGGCGCGGGTGGCTTATCGGGATCGATCTGCACGCCGTCGACCTTGCCCTGCAACTCCACGGTGTCCACGCCTTCGCCGCTTCCCTGCTTCATCGTGACGATGATCCGGTCCGCCCGGGAATAGTTCATCCCCGGCGGCCCCCCGTCCTTCTTTTCAGTGCGGTAGAGCGCCCGGGCGGTTTTGACCGCATCGACTCTCTGGAGGACCGTGCGTTCCCTGCCGGCTGAATCCCTCTGCGCAAACTGCGCCACGACCGTGTCGCCCTGAAGCCAGTCACAGATGTGGTAGTCGCGGGAGCAATCGCGTTCGGTACTGGCGCTATCCACGGCGCCGCCCACCCAGGCTCTGCCGAACGCGCGGCTTTCCTTGAGCCGCTGCCCTGGCGTGTCAAAGGCCATCGAGTCGGCCCGGATCGCGTAGTCCGTGGAATACGCGTAGGGACGAATGGAATCTCCCCACGCGATCGTCTGGACCAGTTTGCGATCGTTCACATCCAAACCAATGGTATCCGCGACGAGATCAAGGTCCGCGCTCACGGCGTGCGCGTCGCCACGGGACAGGACGTAGGAGAGGGTTCGATTCTCCAGCTTGAGATCAACCTGGCGCCCCTTGAGATTGAACGAGTCTGACCCGAGCCCGCGAACGACGGGTTTTCCGATCAGGGTTGCGTCATTGCCAGCGCCGGTGTCAAGTCTCATGGAATCCGCGGTTGCCGCAAAATCACTGCGATCTATGGTCACCGTGCCTGCGGCCCAGACCCGGTCGTTCCCCTTGAGCCGCACCCGGTCGGCATTGATCAGGTAGGGCTCCTCGGCGGAGCCGGCGGAATCTGTCGGGATGTAGTTGATCTTCGGCCGCCCGATCGCGTACATCTCCACGGTGTCACGGACACCCTTGAGCGTGCGGTAATAATCCAGCGACGGTCCGGCCAGGGAGCTTCCATTCTCCAGGTTCCGGGTCACGACATCGCCGCGGGCTTCCCAGCGTTCCCCGGTTTTGAAATACGTCCCGTTCTTCGCTGTCATGGTAATGGTCGTGTCTTCGTAACGCACATTTCCGATGAACTGTACGACACCGACTTCGCCGCCATAGGAAGCCACGCTGTCGCTGCTCATTCTGACCCTGGTGCCGAGACACCCAATGATCACGCCGCCACCCGCGAAGTAATTGCTCCCCTGCTGAACGCCCTGCTCGCCTCCGCGAATGAGCTCGAACCGGCACGCGTCATCCTGGGCGCGAAGGGCGCCGGGAGCGGCAACCAGGATGAGAAGGGCAAGCCCTGACGATCTCATTGGCCTGGCAGCAGCCGGCTTCCGCCCTCGACTCCACGCGGACGGGTGACCACCACGTTCTGAAAGTCTACGTCCGATGTAAAGCCGTCTCCCTCCAGATGATCGCCATTGCGGTCGAAGGTGAAAGGCTTGTCGGTTGAGATTTTTTTGGCGACTGGATCATACTTGAGCTCGGAGGTGCGCAAGGTCCGGCCATCCGGCGATGTGCCGACGACATTCCCTCGCGCCGTCATGCCCCCCGTCTGCTGGAAGTAGGTTCCTTCATTCGCTGTCAGCGTCGATTTGACCCCGCCATTGTCATCGTAAAACGTCACCTTGACCTTCTTGAGCTCCGACGATTGTGTCGCATCGAACATGTATGCTGTATCAGCTTCAACGAGGCTGCGCTTGATGCCGAGCTCGGTGACATAATGGGACAGTTCAAACAGGATCTGGTCTGCGGAGTCCGCCGCCGTCTGGGTGACGGGCGGCGTGACACCCTTGTCTTGACAGGCCGCGAGCATCGCGAAGAGGCCAACAATCAGTATACCGGACGGCCGGACGACCGATGGGCCTCGCTCCCCGGCGAGCGACCCACCCCGTAAATGCCCTGGCGTTCGGTTCAATGTTCGCATAGCTCCGACAACAATCGCGCGATCCATCAGACGGCCCCGGCTCGCAACAGATCATGCAGGTGAACGACACCGGCTAGTCGTGAATGCTCATCGATGACCGGCAGTGCCATGATGCCGTTCCGCTCCATCGTACCGACCGCCGATGCGGCAAGCTCATCGGGCGCGGCGGTGCAGGGCGATCGTGTCATGACCTGTTCGACCGGGCGGTCCAGAAAATCGGGACCCTTCTCGACCTGTCGGGTAAGATCCCCGGCCGTGATCACCCCCACCAGCCGGCCGTCTTCAACCACGCTCGCGATCCCCCGATGATGCGCCAGCACCACGACCGCATCGCGCATCGTTCCCTGGGGAGAGAGCGAACCGGTATCCGTGAGCATCACGTCGCGCACGAGCAGCGTGAGTTTGACCCCGAGACTTCCGCCGGGGTGCAGCAGGGCGAAATCTTCGCGGGCAAATCCCTTGCGCTCGAGCAGCGCCACCGCGAGCGCATCACCCAGGGCCAGGGCCACGGTGGTGCTGGCGGTTGGAGCGAGATCGTGGGGACACGCCTCTTCACTCACACCGCCATCAAGGGTCACGCTTGCGATCTTCGCCAGCTGCGACTCGCCACCACCGGTAATCGCGATGACTGGCACCTTCATCCGCTGCAGGCTGCCGAGCATGCCGAACAACTCCTGGGACTCTCCACTCTTGCTGAGCACGATCGCGATGTCATCCTTGCCAACCATTCCCAGGTCCCCATGCAGACTGTCGACCGGGTGCAGGTAGGTGGCAGGAGTGCCGGTCGACGTCAGGGTTGCCGCGATCTTGCGCGCAATCAGTCCCGATTTTCCCACGCCCGACACGATGACGCGTCCGTTTGCCCTGGCGAGAAGATCTACGGCCCGGCTGAATTCTTCTCCCAGCCGCTCAGCGGCCCGGGCAATCTCCCGAGACTCAAGTCTGAGCACCCGCCGGCCGGCAGCAACCGCAGATTCAGGCATTGTCATCGCCTCGCTCTCGCAGATAGCCGCGCACCGCGTCATCCCATGTCCCGCGCGCCTTGAGCAGCGCCTCGATCGCCTCGCGGACCGCACCCTGCCCGCCTTTGGCCCGCGTCACCAGCGCGGCACACTCAAGAACCTCAGGAACCGCATTCGCCACTGCGATCGGAAGGCCGCACCGCCTGAGGATGGGAAGATCGGCGAGATCGTCTCCGATAAAGGCGATCTCCGGCCAGTCGATGCCAAGTCGATTCATCAGATCAGTCATGACCGGGAGCTTGGCAGCGCCCCGAATCTGCATGACGTCGGGAATTTTGAGCTCTTCGGCACGCAGGCGCGTGGCGTCTGATTCCCGCCCGCTCATCCAGGCAACCCGAATGTCGGTATTCCGGAGGATAGCGAGCCCAAGTCCATCCTGGATGTCGAAGCGCTTGAATTCGACGCGATCGCCGTTGACGCTGCCGACATACACGGCGTTGTCTGTCAGCACGCCGTCCACATCCATTCCGAACAGGCGAATACGTGTCGCCACTTCTGGAAGGATCAGGGGCGGCACAGCGCCACCCTCAATGAGTCCTGAAGCATCGTTCCGGTGGTCAGCGAATATTCGCAGCACGGCTGCGGGCCAGATGCCAGAGGTCGAGCGTCTGCTCGAGCAACCCTTCCAGGTCTTGCAACGGCCATTGCGAATCGGCGTCGGACGGAGCATGCGCCGGATCCGGGTGCGTCTCGAGAAAAAATCCATCAGCTCCCGCAACCGCTGCCGCCTTGAGCAGAGGAGGAATGCACTCACGGAGTCCGCCACTCGCACCACCGGCACCGCGGCCCGGCTGCTGTACCGAGTGGGTTCCATCGTAGATCACGGGGACGCCGGTTGCGGCTCCCAGCCGGGCAAGGTTGCGCATGTCCACGACCAGGTCGCCATAGCCGAAAAAAGTTCCCCGCTCGGTGACGGCCACATCCTTTGCGCCCGCGCTTTGCACTTTTTCAGTCGCGCCCTGCATGCTTTCGGCGGACATCCATTGTCCCTTCTTGATGTTCACCGGCTTCCCGGTCTTTCCGGCAGCGACAAGCAGGTCAGTCTGCCGGCAGAGAAATGCGGGGATCTGCAGGGCATCAACAACCTGTGCTGCGGGCACGGCCTGTTCCGGCTCATGAATGTCGGTAATGACCGGCAGGCCACTGGCGCTGCGCACGCGCTCCAGAACCCGCAACCCTTCCTCGAGGCCAGGGCCACGGGCCGCGCCGGGCAGCGACCGGTTCGCCTTGTCGAAGGAGGCCTTGAAGCAGATTGGCAGGTCGAACCGGGCACTCAATACCGCAAGCATTTCGGACACGCGCGGAAGCACATCTCCCCCTTCAATTACGCAGGGCCCGGCGATGAGAAATGGCGAGCGCCGGAATGTCCACCTCACCGGTGTTGTGCCTCCAGCAACGGGGCGGTTTCGACCGGTGACTCGCGCAGCGTTTTTCGGCGATGGGCAGCCCCGATGAATCCTGCGAAGAGCGGATGGGGGCGGGTCGGGCGCGACTTGAGCTCGGGATGGAACTGGCAGCCGATGAACCAGGGATGATCGGGAAGCTCGATGACCTCGACCAGCCCGCCATCGGGGGATTGTCCGGACAGCCGCATGCCGTACTCCGCCAGGACGTCGCGGTAGGCGTTACTCACTTCCCATCGATGGCGATGCCGTTCACTAATTTCGGTCGTGCCGTACGTCTGCGCCGCCCGTGAGCCGGGGCGCAATCGTGCGGCATAGGCGCCGAGTCGCATGGTGCCGCCCAGGTCTGCCACGGTCTTTTGTGACTGCATGAGGGAGATGACCGGTGTCTCGCACTCCGGCTCGAACTCGGTACTGTTCGTGTTCGGAAGGTGGCAGACGTTGCGGGCGAACTCGATGATGGCCACCTGGAGGCCGAGGCAGATGCCGAAGAATGGCATCCCGTTTTCCCGGGCCCAGCGAATCGCTTCCACCATTCCGTCAACGCCACGCACGCCAAAACCACCGGGGATGAGGAGGCCATCCTGACCCGAGAGCAGGGCGCCGGCCGATTCCCGGTCCACGAACTGATCGCTCGCGAGCCAGGAAATGTCGACCCCGACATCATTGCCGATTCCACCGTGAATCAGCGCTTCCTGCACCGACTTGTACGCATCGCTCAAATCGGTGTACTTGCCGACCACGGCGATCCTGACCTTCTCTTTGGGATGGAGCACCCGCTCGGTCATCGCCTTCCAGGGCTTGAGATCCGGCTCCCTGGTTTCCAGTCTCAGGCGGTGGCAGACTTCACGATCGAGCCCCTGTTCCAGGAAGCGAAGCGGAATTTCGTAGATAGAGCGCACGTCGGGGCTTTCGACGACGCAGTTGAAATCGAGATTGCAGAACAGCGCGATCTTGCGCTTGATATCGGCGGAGAGCGGCCGCTCGCTGCGGCAGATGAGAATGTCCGGCTGAATTCCGATCTGCATCAGCTCACGGACGGAATGCTGGGTCGGCTTGGTTTTCAGCTCGCCGGCGGCCGCGATCCAGGGCACCAGCGTCAGGTGAATGAAGAGCGCATTGTCCCGTCCAACTTCCTGGCGGAACTGACGAATCGCTTCCAGGAAGGGGAGGGACTCTATGTCGCCGACCGTTCCGCCGATTTCAGTGATCACGACATCGTGATCGGGGGCGGGACGGCGAATGGCGTTCTTGATCTCGTCAGTGATGTGCGGAATGACCTGGACAGTCGATCCGAGGTACTCGCCTCGCCGCTCCCGGCCGATCACCGTCTGGTAGATGCGGCCGGTGGTGATGTTGTTCTGCTGGGACAGCGAGCGGTCGATGAATCGCTCATAGTGTCCCAGGTCGAGGTCCGTCTCGGCGCCGTCGTCGGTCACATAGACCTCGCCGTGCTGAAACGGCGACATGGTCCCCGGATCGACGTTGATGTAGGGATCGAATTTCTGCATCGTCACGCGAAGCCCGCGCTCGACGAGCAGCCGGCCCAGTGAGGCGGCTGCGATTCCCTTCCCCAGCGAAGAGACAACGCCGCCCGTGACGAAGATGAACTTGGTTGCGGTTACGCCCATGGTCTCACCTCGATTGTGCATTCCAGTACGCTTCGGCCCGTTGAAGGTCTTCCGGAGTGTCGACGCCTGGTAGCGCGGGTTCGGTCAGCCGGGCCACGCCGAACGACAATCCGTGCTGCAGTCCGCGCAGCTGTTCCAGTCGCTCGACCTGCTCAGCCGCGGTCATGGGAAATCGAACCCAGCGTTCCAGGACCTCACGGGAGTAGACGTAGAGCCCGATGTGCTGCCAGTAGATCCCGTCGGTCGGGTCGGAGGGCTCTCTCCGAAAAGGGATGACGGCGCGGGAGAAATACAGCGCCCGGCCATTGATATCAGTAACAACCTTGACCCGGGAAGGATCGGCAGCCTGAGCCAGATCGAGGGGAGCAGCCGCTGTTCCCACGTCGTCCCCCGCCCGCACCCGATCAATGGCGCCAGCCAGCGCGGCCCGATCGATAAACGGTTCATCACCCTGGACATTGGCGATGATATCGTATTCCGCAAACTCGGGCCTCGAGGCCACCTCCGCCACGCGCTCGGTGCCCGAAGCGTGCTCGGGCGACGTCATGATGGCCTGGACGCCAGCTCGTTCCACCACTCGCGCAACCATGGGAGAATCGGTGGCGACCACGATAGTGTGGACCATCCCGTGCTCGGTGACACGCTGAATTACCCGGGTCACCAAAGGTTCACCGGCCAGGAGTTGAAGCGGTTTGTTAGGGAGTCTGGTCGAGCCCAAACGAGCCGGGATGACACCAAGGATGCGCACGACAGAAAGTAATAAAAGCGGGGTGCCCTGTCAAAAGTTGTGCCTGAGCAATCGGCGGCAACCCGGGCTTGCCTAGTGGCTTGTCAAGACTTGACTTAGGCATGCAGGGTCCAACGAGCTCAGCGATGTGATCGAGGTTCGTCGCGAGCCGATCAGTTGTGCTCCAGCGCGTTCAACATGGTCCGTATCTCCTCTTTCTCCGTGAGCGTCGTGTCCGACTGATCCATCACGTCGAGCAGCTGATGGCTCGACATCCTTGCGACTTCTTCATTATTTCCACGAAAAGCCGCCCGGCTAAGTCCCAGCAATGAACGCATACGTCTTGGGGCAAGCCGCAGTGCGCTTTCGAACTGCTGGCGTGCATCCGAGTCTTTCCCCTGAGCCAGCAGAATCTCGCCAAGAAGCTCATGGGACGGCTTGACGATTGCCGGAGGACCAAACTCCATTGGCAGGGTGTCTTCGATGGCGGTGGCTTCGCGCAGCAAGGCGATTCCGCCGGCGCTGTCACCTTCTGACATCCGGATCAGTCCCTGAAGCTCTCGTGCGAGGACCTGGGCGGCGGAAATTGGAGTCGAGGAAGTATTCAGGCTCTGGATCCCGTCAAGCTGTCGCCTGGCGAGTGCAATATCGCCGAGCTTGAAGGCAGCGAGCCCGCGGGCAAACGCGTTTACCACCAGCGGAACAGGACCGACACCCTGCGCATCCACACTGGCCAGAGCCGCGCTATCCGCCCAACGCTCGGCATTGACCAGGAAATCTGACTGCATGAGGAGGTAGGCGCCACGCCGCCCGGGTGACTCATCTTCTGCCATGTTCCGTCGAACCAGCGCCAGGTGGTCGGCGGCGGCAGCAAACCTGCCCTGCTGGAGTAATCCGTAACCCAGCCAGATCGTATAATGTCCCGGCATCCACCGGACCTTATCGGTTCCGGATGCAATAACGTTCTGCCGCACCACATCGTCCCACATTCCCAATGCGAGAAAGATGTGTGTCGTCATATGCTGCGCGTGGGCCGCACCGGGGGCTATCCTTGAATACGCACGAGCCGCAGGAAGACCCAGTGCCGCGTGTATGGGATCGTCAAACGCATGAATGGCGTAGTGTGCGGCACCTGGATGATCCGGGTTCTTCGCCATGGCGTCAAGCGCGATTGCGCCGGCTCGCATGTATGTCGGAATGACGCGAGTGGTCCGGCTCAGGCCGAGCAGAGCGAGCGCATGGAAGGTCTGCGCTTCAAGATCGGCAGGCCACTCCTTCGCGATACTCTCCATTGCCCGTTCATAGACCGTGTCGCGGTGCGCTTTGCTGCCCTCCCCATATAGTGTCTCGACGGCATGAAGCCAGGCCTGCTCACGGCGGGTGGACGCCTTTGCACTCCGTTCACCGGGTGTGGCGGCCAGACGGCTCAGCGCCGCCAGTGCAGCTGGCCGGTCCTGCTGATCCCATACTGGATGGTTATAGGTCATCGCTTCGCCCCAGTAGGCCATCGCGAAACCGGGCGCGACTTGCTGGGCCGCGCGAAATTCGGTGGCGGCCGAGTCGTACTCAAAACTGTGAAGGAAGAGCGTACCGCGCAAAAAGTGAGACTGCGCCATGGCAGAACCAGAGGTGGGAAACTCTATGGTTCCCAGCCGTCCGACCTGCGAGAGAGCTGGCGTGGCACCACCGAGCAGGCAAAGCGAGAGCACCAGCGGTTGGCGCATAGGACTTCTCAGTTGTTAAAATGTTGGGTAGACACGGCGGGTATCAGGTCGGCTGGGATCGTGACGGACCCTGCAGTTGCGCGGTGGATGTCATGACGCTCTTCAGAAAATTGGCCATCACCCCTTCACCAGCTTCCGTGGCGATGGATTCCGGATGAAACTGAACCCCGTGAACCGGCAAGCTGGTATGCCTGAGCCCCATGATCTCATGCTTCGGCTCGCGATCCTCCGACCACGCGGCGATCTCAAGAACAGATGGGACGGACTCAGGTTGCACGACAAGTGAATGATAGCGCATGACCTGAAGCGGGTTCATCAGACCCTGATACACCCCTGCCCCATCGTGCCTGATCACCGTCGTTTTTCCATGCATGAGGCGATCGGCTCTTACAATCCTGCCACCGAAGGCTTCACCAATTGCCTGGTGTCCCAGGCAGACGCCCAGCAGGGGGATGCGTGCAGCAGCCGCTGCTCTTATGAGAGGAACTGAAATGCCGGCGTGCCGGGGCTCGCCTGGCCCGGGAGAAATAAGGATTGCTGAAGGGGCGAGCGCGAGCGCCTCTTCCACGGTGACGGCGTTGTTGCGGCGCACCAGAGGCTCGGCCCCAAGCGCGCCCGCCAGTTGAACCAGGTTGTAGGTAAAGCTGTCGAAGTTGTCGATGACCAGGAGGGACAGCATGGATTCAGCTCGCCAGCAAGGGAGCCACGGGCTCAGGGCCGGGTCCGCGGAGCCGGGGGAACTGGTGGAGGAAGGGTCTTAAGCTGCCGAACTGAATCGGCCAGCTCGCGCGCCGCCTCGCGAATGGAATCGACCGTTTCCATGGCGGCATCTCGGATCGAATCAGCCCGCGTGGTATTGATCTCATGGATAGAATCGGCGAGCGCCTCGGCGGCGCTGGTGACAGAGTCCACGTTCGATTCTATCTGATCTCCGGCATCTTCCGAGCGAAGGTTTTCAATTTCGCTCTGCGGGAGCAACAATGGGAAGGCGACATCGCTTCCCTCGAGCGAGACTTCACCGTACCGTACCAGGTTCATGCCTGCGGTGTCCGCATTCTGACACCGAAAAGTCGTTCGACCGTTGATGTGCTGGACATCGTCCACCACGAGGAAACAGTCCTTCAGCTGGTCGGCGGAGACTGGATCGGCCAGCTTGACGATCACCCGGATACCGGAAACTCCCTTCGGCGTGTCGCGAAGCAAGGTCAACCGCTGCACACTGCCGAGCCGGTTGCCGTTTAGCTTGAAAGGCACCAGGCCAAATGGAATGGGGATGTTGATGGGTTCGGAGGTATCCGAGACGAGGTGCACCTGATTTCTGGCCTTGCGAGTTGCCGTCACGACAAGCATCCCAACGATGAAGATGACAAGCGCGCCAAGGACGATCTTGAACCAGTAGCTTTTCATGATTGCGCCAGAGAGTCGGGACACCAGCAACTTGAGCGTGGCCAGCTGCAAAGATACACGGTGCGGGCCAAGGCGTTTCAATCAGTGACGCACAAGGAGCCGCAAAGGTTTCCCGTGGCACCCTTCCCGATGCCGGCGGGTGCATGGGTTGACCGGGGACCATAGGCGTGACTGAACGGTATCAATATACCCCACGCTTCAGCAAAGGAGTCTCGTGATTGATGTTCACGGGCTGAGCAAGACCTACAAGGAGCTCCTGGCTGTCACGGATCTCACGTTCAAAGTCGAGCCAGGGGAGGTACTTGGCCTGGTCGGTCCCAATGGCGCAGGCAAGACGACGACTCTTCGCTGCCTGTCCGGCATACTCCCGCCAACAAGCGGGAGCATTGCCATTGCTGGACACGACATCGTAGCCGCCCCGGTTGCCGCCAAGCGAAATCTGACCTTCGTCCCCGACGAACCCCAGCTTTTCGAGTATCTCACCGTGCTCGAGCATCTTCAATTCGTGGCCCGGATCTACGAGGTGCCCGATGCCGGGCAGCGCTCGCAACCGCTGCTGGAGGAGCTGGAACTGACGGAGCATGCGAAAAAACTTCCCGGGGAGCTGTCGCGGGGCATGCGTCAGAAACTTGCCATCGCGTGCGGCTTGCTTCACGATCCACGAGTCCTCCTGTTCGACGAGCCGCTGACTGGTCTTGACCCGGTGGGCATCCGGCGGATGAAGGACACGATTCTGAGCCGCGCCAGAAACGGGGCCGCGGTCATTCTGAGTTCCCATCTCCTTCACCTGGTTGAGGAACTCTGCACCGGCGTGCTCATCATCGCGAGGGGAAGGCAGCTGGCCCACGGCAGCATGGCTTCCATCATCGCGGAGCGGCCGGAACTTGCCGGCCGGGATCTCGAGGAGGTGTTTCTGGCTATCACCGGGGCGAAGGAAGCACGCTGATGGGTTCTGCGTTCTGGTACCTCATGCGGCATTCCTCCAGGAACCGCCTGATTCGCCAGCTCGATCGCTTGAAGGAACCCCGCTACGCCATTTCGCTCATCGTCGGGCTGGCATACCTCTGGTTTTTTCTGTTCCAGCAGCGGCGGCCCACCTCGGTGTCCCCCCGAGCCCTTTTCTCCACGCTGGTGCCGCTTATTGGTTCGGTGGCTCTTTTTCTCGCGGTTGCTCGCTGGTGGCTCTTTGGCGGCAGCCAGGCGGCGCTCAATTTCACGCCCGCCGAAATCCAGTTTCTCTTTCCCGCTCCACTCAGCCGTGCTTCGCTGATACGCTGGAAACTTCTCCGGTCACAGATTCGCATACTGCTGAACACGATTGTGTGGATCATGCTGACCCGCCGCAGCCGTCCACCTATCCCGATGCCGTTGTACCTCCTCTCGCTCTGGGCGATGTTCTCGACGCTCAGCATGCACCGACTTGGTGCGACGCTGGTGAGAGCAGGACTGGGCACGCACTGGAAGATCAGCCTGCGGCGCCAGCTGGTTCCTCTCGTCCTGGCCGCCCTGGCTGCGGTGGGTCTGCTCTCTGCGGTTTTTCCTCACTGGGCGGCGCTCCGAGCGAGCTGTTGCGGCGAGGCGTTTATCCCGTTGCTCGAGCAGGTGCTTTCAGAGCCGATGGCGCGCACGGTCCTGTACCCGTTTCATCTTCTGCTCGCGGCAGTCGCGGCCGGAACCGTCAGCCAATGGCTGGTCGCCTTTCCACCCGTTCTCATCATGCTGGCGGTGCACTTCGTGTGGGTGACCAGCTCTCAGGCCGTATTCGAGGAGGCAGCGCTCCGGGCTTCAGTCGAAACAGCCCGCCGAACAGCCCGATTGCGCGGTGATAAACAGGCGAGGATCTCCCACACCGCGGGACGTACCTGGATTCGGCTTCAGTCCCGCGGCTGGCCAGGGACTGCGATCATCTGGAAAAATTTCATCGCGATCAGCCGCGGCTCGCTTACACGTGGGGGACTCATTGCCCTCGGGGTGATCGTCGCAGTCATGGCAATGATGGCCGGTAGTGCACGGGAGAGCAGCCTGGCTGTGCTGGTCGGGACCGCCGCGCTAGCCATGGCCGGCATGCTTGCTTTTCTGGGACCCACCTGGATCCGGAACGATTTACGGCAGGACCTGCCGCTGCTGAGCCTCCTTCGTTCGTATCCACTTCGGGGCAGGACCATTGTCGCGGCTGAGATCGCGGCCTCTTCGCTGACACTGTCAATCATGCAGGCATTTCTCCTGGTCCTTGCGGTGCTTGGGTTTCATGGCTCACCTGAGGCGGCTGAATGGCCGTCAGTGTGGCTGCTCATACTGCCTGGACCGCTGGCACTGGTGCTGCTTAACTCCATTGGAATGGCGGTTCAGAATGCCGGCGCGCTGCTGTTTCCAGCGTGGGTGCGTTTCGATCAGGTCCGATCGGGAGGATTCGAGACGATGGGACAAAACATCTTGAGCTCTCTGTTTACACTGCTGCTCACCATCTTGAGTCTGGCGCTTCCGATCGGCGCCGGCTGGCTGACCTGGTGGTCTCTCGGCGAAGTCTCTGCGGTGAGCGCAATCGCGCCGGCAGTTCTGGTAACCGTTCTCATGATGGGACTGGAGATCTACGGCCTGCTTCACTGGCTTGGTCTCGTGTTCGAGCGGACGGAAACGATCCTCTAGGAAGCTTGAGAAGCAGCTGGTAAAAGCTCTCCCGCAAATGGCCAAAGGCGTAAACTCCGACGAGCTGCGCGCTGCGCTCGAGGAGCACCGCGAGGTCACGAAGGAGCGGGTCTCTTGTGTCGCAAATGGAGGGTCTGATCGAAGAGGGCAAGGAAATCATGGATGAGGACCACGATCCCGAGATCCTCGGTGCCGGCCGCACGACGAGGGCGAGGACGAAGAGTAGAAGGATGGCCCGTTTGAGGATGAAGGGGAGCCGGCGTTCACCCAGTTCTCAAGCGGGCCGCTTCACCCTCTCGGGTGAAACTGTTTGTGGACCGATCGCAGATACTCCCGATCGACATGGGTGTAGATCTGTGTCGTTGAAAGATCGGCGTGACCCAGCATTTCCTGCACGGCCCGCAGGTCCGCCCCTCCTTCCAGCAGGTGA
>JBDTQP010000046.1:0-15933 GCA_039932125.1 Gemmatimonadota bacterium | reverse complement strand
CACTATCCACTATCCACTATCCACTATCCACTATCCACTATCCACTATCCACTAACTACTAGGATTCCATGGCCGCTTTGAAGCGCCGCAGATCGTCAGCAACCTGCCCGGCCGGCTCTTCACCAAAGAGTTTGGCGATGGCAGCTCCGACTTTTCCAGCCGGGGGTTCATAGAGCATCTCAACACGCACATCGGTCCCCTGCCCATCCTGGTTCGGCCGGAAATGCACCGAACCCGCATGATTCACATCACCACCAAGCGACCGCCAGGCAATCAGTTTACCGGGAATCTCGTTGTGAATTTCCGCATCCCATGCGAAGTGGGTCGCGGCGGGACCCTTCACCACCCAATGCGAGCGAAGTGAATCGAGCACTTTCACTGATTCCAGGTGACCCATGAAGCTGGGGAGATTCTCGAAGTTACGCCAGAAACTGTATAACTCTTCGGCCGGACGATTGATCGTGATTGTCTTGTCGACGCGGATACCCTCGCCGCGATGAACACTGGCGACTGGACTGTCGGTTTCACGCATGGGCGCGCCATTCCTTCCGAGCATCTGGTTGAGTGAGGAGCGGCCGATCAGTCCCCGCAGCACCAGGACTCCTCCCGCGGGAATCAGCACGCGCCGAAACCGGCGGCTGTTGAGGCCGAAGGCGATGAGACCGATGCCGGCCGCGACGGACATCCACCGCTCCCCATAGCCAACATTCAACGGTGGTACCAGCTTGGTGAGAGACTTCGGTGCCATGACTCCTCAGGGGAATGTGATGATATTCCTACCCCGGCAAAGTAGACCCTGCCGAAGAGGAGTCGCTGTGCGCCAGACCACACGGCTTCGTTCCATCCTCTGACTCGGCGGAATGCTACGTTATGCACATGGGTTGGCTCAAATACGCACCGGCACCTGGACTGGCAATTCTTCTCAGCTGCGCTCCATTCAACGCCCGTCCACACCCGTCGGTTCACAGGGGCCACGCGGTAGTGATTGGATCGTTCAGCGATGATTATGGGATCGGGTACCAGATCAGCGATACTCTCTGGCAGCTGGGAAACCGGGATCGTTACCATATCGCCGCCTGGAATGATTCGGCGGGATACCTGGTTGCTCAGAACGACCCGGGCAACGTGGCCGATGGTGGCAAGTGGACTCGAATAGACTGGTTATTGCTCGACGGGATGCCGCCTTATGAGTGGGCGTTCTGCCTGACCGAATACAAAGCGGACACGAAAGCGCAGGCGGAAGCGAATCGTACGGCCGATCGTCCGAATCCGCGCAAGGGGTGCAACGGTTTCCCCTTCAGCCGGATGCGACGCGTCCCGGCGGACAGCGCATTCACAAAAGTGTATCAATGAAGGGCGAATCCGGCGGGGGGAAGTCTACGTCTACGTACGGGCGCATCTATGCCGTGGTCCGACGCGTTCCGCGTGGCAAGGTTGCCACCTATGGACAGGTTGCCGTGCTCGCTGGAATGCGGGGCCACGCGCGACAGGTGGGCTATGCACTTCACTCCCTGCCTCGCGGCAGCCTGGTACCATGGCATCGGGTGATGAACGCAAAAGGGGAGATCAGCCTCAGGAAGTCTGCGGGCGGCGATCTCACCCAGCGAATCCTCCTCGAGCAGGAAGGCATCGCGTTCGATCTTCGTGGCCGTGTGTCCCTCGAAAAGTTTGGCTGGCGTGCGCGAACCGGCTCAGAAATCCGAACTGGTGCCAGCCGGGCCAGGTCCAATTAGGTTGTTACCTCCCAAGCCCGGTATTTCGCTCCGGAAGCGTCCTTCCGGAACCCACTCTCGCTGGAAACACTCTCATGACTCGCTCTCGCCACTGGATCGTGCTGCTTCTCGCCCTGTTCCTTGGGTCCGTGACCCGGCTGAATGCTCAGAAGCTGGAATCCGGCACCTGGACCGGCGCTATTGTTGACCCGGGTGGCGAATCTGTAGACGTGACTTACCTCGTCCTGACCGCCGGAGACACTCTCAAGATCTCGCTGGCCGCACCCGAAGGTCACAGCGCTGAGTTTACGAATATCAGGTTTGAAGGGGGAAACCTGCTTTTTTCCTGGGAGCCGGGCATCCAGATCGATTGTGTCCTGATGCCTGGTGAAGCGGGATCCTTCTCCGGCGCCTGTACGGACGCGTCCGGTGAGAGTGGCCACATGACGATGGCGCCCCCGAAGAAATAGGGCGGCTGCCATCCGGCTGGAACGCAGAAGAGGAGCGGGAAATCGCCCGCTCCTCTCTTGTGTTTCACGGCCTATCAGCGCGGCAGAGGTTGTGGCAAATCAGCAATCACGTACGCCATCACTGCCAGCGTGGCGACGCAGAGACTCATCTCCCGCGGATCCAGCTTGTCCATCGTGTCGCCATCGCTGTGATGAAACCAGAAGTACCGGGTTCCGTCGACATTGAGGCCGAGACCGGGAACCCCTCCATCCATCAACGGCTCGATGTCCGCGCCGCCGCCGCCTTTCTGGATCGAATCGGCATGGATACGGCGGAGCAACGTTCCGATGCTCCGAACGAGCGCGAGCGCGGAATCACTTCCCTGCATTCCGTATCCCAGAGGGCGGAAGACGCCGCCGTCCGTTTCCAGGGCGGCGACATGCGGCTCGTTCTTGTGTGCGTCGCGATAAGCAATGCCACCGCGTCCGCCATTTTCTTCATTGGTCCATCCCACAACCCGAATGGTTCTGCGTGGCTGAATGCCCAGGCGCTTGAGAAGCCGGACAGCCTCCCAGGCGACGACCATGCCGCCACCATCGTCCATGGCGCCCTGCCCGACATCCCAGGAGTCAACGTGGCCACCGAGCACCACGACTTCGTTCGGTCGTTCGCTTCCCCGGATTTCAGCCATGACGTTCCGCGACTGCGCATCGGGCAGGGTCTGGGCGCCCATCGTGAGGTGTACGGTGACCTTCTGCCCGCGATTCTGCATCCGATGCAGCATGGCAGCATCTTCGACCGAGATGGCCGCATTGGGAATGCGCTGCACCGTCGAGTCATAGTACATGACCCCGGTATGGGGGGAGCGGATGGAGTAGGATGCCACTGATCGTATGAGACTCGCCACAGCTCCTTCACGCGCCGCCGCGACCGCACCATTCACCCGATACTGCACCGTCTGCCCGTAACTGGTAAACGGCGCATCGAACAACACAATCTTTCCGCGGGCCTCCGCGCGGCGCGCCTTGAGATCGTCGAAGCTGGAGACGACCAGCACCTCCGCGGTGATCCCGCCCGGTGGCGTGCCGATGCTCCCGCCCAGTCCCAGCATGACCAGCTTCGCCTGACGGGGAAAAACCAGCTCAATGGATTCTTCTCCTCGCACCCAATGCGGCACCATCACCGCCTCGGTATGCGGATTGTCCAGCCCATCGGATTTCATGCGGGCCAGGATCCAGTCGATGGCCCGCTCCAGGCTCTCCGATCCGCTCAGCCGGTGGCCATAGGTATCCACCATCTCCGCCAGCCGAGAGTATGCCGCGCTGTCAGCCAGCGCACCGTCGATGATCCGGTCGGCCGATGGCTGATAGCGCGCGGAGATGTCCGAGGGCGAGACGTCCTGGGCCCGGACGTTGGCGGAGCCGGCACCCACTCCCGCCATGGCCAGCACCAGCGAAAGCCGATACATCATGTGTGCCTTTCAGGATTGAACATTAAATGCGACTACATGCGGACAGATGAACTTAAGTCCGGCCGTGCGGCCTACCCATTCCGGGGGCACTCCGGCTTTCTTCAAACGAGTGGACGTCGAGAGGCGTCCAACGGTTTCCCCATTCAGGGACGCGCATGCTTTCAACGAACCAGTTTCAGATCGCTGCCTGGGTAGTGCTGGCTATCAGCTGCAGCGATACAGCAGGGCCTCCACCGGCGACCATCGATGCCCGACTCGAAAAGGTGGCCCAGGGCCTCAGTTTCCCCGTGGACCTGGCGGCGCCGAAAAACGATTCGCGCCTCTTCATCGTCGAAAAAAGCGGGAAGATCCGGATTGTGAAGGACGGTAACGTCCTCCCGGCGGCTTTCCTCGACATCTCGTCACTCGTATCGACCGGGAGCGAGCAGGGACTGCTGGGGCTCGCCTTTCATCCTGATTACGCGCAGAACGGGATGTTCATCGTGGATTATACGGATACCTCGGGCGACACGCGGATTGCCCGGTACCACGTCTCGAGCAACCCGGATGTAGCTGATGCTACCAGCGGTGTGATCGTTTTGACAGTGGACCAGCCCTACTCCAATCATAACGGCGGCGGAATCGCCTTCGGTCCGGACGAGTACTTGTACATTGCGCTGGGAGATGGTGGATCCGGTGGCGATCCCCAAGGCCACGGCCAGGACCGGAGTGAGCTACTGGGTTCGCTCCTGCGGATCGATGTGGCCAACGGAAATACCTACAACATTCCGGCGTCCAATCCCTACGTGGGCAGCACCTCGTTTCGGCCGGAAATCTGGAGTTATGGCCTGCGGAATCCCTGGCGGTTCAGCTTCGATCGCCAGACTGGGGAGCTTTATATCGGCGATGTCGGCCAGGGGGAGCGTGAGGAGATCGACGTTGCGCCCGCTTCCAGCGTGGGAGGCGAGAACTACGGATGGCGCATTATGGAAGGACGCTCGTGCTACGGCACTTCATCCTGCAATCAGGGCGGGCTCGTGCTCCCGGTATTCGAATACACCCACAGCGATGGGTGCTCGGTCACCGGGGGGTATGTCTATCGCGGGCAGGCGGTTCCGGAGCTCGCAGGGACCTATTTCTATTCGGATTACTGCAGCGGCTGGATCCGCAGCTTCCGGTATGTGAATGGACGGGCAACTGAGTCCCGGAGCTGGTCGTCGCTCGATCCCCATGGATCGGTCACCAGCTTCGGGCAGGACGCCGAGGGAGAGATCTACGTGCTGGTCTCTGACGGGACGGTATACCGTATCGCGCCCTGAGCTCCATACACTCAGCATGAGCGGAAAAACAAAAAAAGGACACCGATCTCATCATGGAGTTTTTCTTCCCCCCCGATGAGCTTCCCCTCGGGGATGTTCACCAGGTTGCCGCTGTTGACATGGAGGAGGTGCGGGCGCTCGCCGCAGAGGTCCCCGACAATATTCTGTTCGGAACCTCGACCTGGACGTATCCGGGTTGGACCGGCCTGGTCTATCACCGGCGGTATCCCAAGAATGCTCCGGCAGCACGCATGCTCGAGGAATATGCCCGGTTTCCGCTCTTCCGGACCGTCGGCATAGACTCGAGCTTCTATCGGCCTCCATCGGTCAACACCCTCAAGGCATACGCCCGGGCGCTGCCCGCCGGGTTTCCCACTGTGAGCAAAGTGTGGGACCAGATCACCGTGCACACCCATGCCGCCATTCGCGGCCAGGGAAGGGCGGGCGAGCTCAACCCCGATTTCCTGAATGCAGATCTGTTCCTCGACGAAATGTACCGGCCTTATCAAGAACATTTCCGGGAGCATGCAGGACCCTTCGTCTTTGAGTTTCAGGCCATCGGCCGGTCCGCCGAGATGACTCCCGAACGATTCGCGGAATCGCTCGATCTGTTCTTCAGCCGATTGCCGCGAGAAGGGAAATACGCGGTCGAAGTCCGCAACGAGGAGTTCCTGACGCCTGCCTACTTCGCGGTGCTTCGCGAGCACGGCGTCGCCCACGTGTACAACTCGTGGACGCGAATGCCGTCGATCGGAGCGCAAATGGACATCGCTGAATCACTCACCGCCACATTTGTCGTCTCCCGGGTTCTTCTGCGCCCCGGCCGGAAGTATGAAGAGGCGGTCGACGCCTTTTCTCCGTACGATCGTATCAGGGATCCCGACCCGGACATGCGCGCCGATGTCGCCCGTCTTGTCGAGCGCGCGCGAGCTGCTCGCATTCCCGCCTACATCCTGGTCAACAACCGGGCCGAAGGGAACGCGCCTCGCACGATCATGGAGATCGTCAAACAGTTATAGCCGTGCTTAGACTACGGTCCCTTCTCGCCTTCGTTCAGCAGCCACACGTCAAATCCCCACTCCCGCACCTCACCGACCGCGAGCGTCTCGGCAGCGTGCCAACGCTCCACCGCGTCATCGAGACGATCCGGAGCGCCAATACCGGGCTCCAGGCCAACGTTGTAATAGGGAGATTTTCCCGGCGGCGCCCAGCCGCGGCAGTTGATCCACAACCCTACCTGAGGAACCTGCGAGGGTGGAACCACGAGCTCGAGCCGCTCGCCTCGTCTCGGGTCGGTGACGATTGCGCGCCCGGAAGCGCCGATATCACCGAAAAGCTTCATGGCGAACGGAGGGGATTCAGGAAGCGCCGCATCAACCCGCATCTCATGGACCGAAGGCAACGTCACCGTCGTCCCCGGCTGCACGTTGAGGAGCGCGTGCGCCGACCAGATCCATGGAAAAGCGGTCCCACCGGTATGACGCAGCCGATAGCTGAAGTGAATGACCGGGTCCTGGTGATCGACGATCACTTCTCGATGAAATTCGCAGGGAAAGATTTCGCCCTGGACGGTGGAAACGAATGCGCTTGCGGTGCCGAGCTCGTAAACCCGGTTCTCCCACTTCGCGGACCAGAGCTCCCCGTGATCCGGAAGCATGAAGCCGGGTTTGCCCGGTACCGGAGAGGGGCCCACGGTTGGAAAGCATTCGTCCCATCCGCCGCTGTCCGCCGTCTCGACATACGAGCTGCCGGCCTGCGGAGCGGCGAGCGGTATCTGGTCATTCCGCCAGAGCCATTCCCGGCCAGGTAGACGCCGCATGTTGGTGATCCTGGCGCCGGCGGCGGGGGTGACGACGATTTCGAGGTCTTCGGATCGAAGCGCGACGGCGGGGAGGCCGGAGACTGAGACCTGGCGATAGGGCATGACAGAATTTCGATCGGGCGGGAGAGAGTCAGGCTTGCGGGAAAATTTTTACTGAACGGAATCGAGCAGACGCTGGAGCTCGGTGGATACGCCGGCGGTCGCGCAGATCCGCTCGATGGTTTCGCCGATCTTGTTGTTCGGTGTGGAGGCGCCAGCGGTAATACCGATGATGCGCTGATCGCCCAGCCAGCTCGATGTTTCCACCTCCAGCTTGCTTCCGACCGGCTGGTGCCGGATGATCCCGGATTCCGGCTCGATGCCGCGCGAATCCTCGATATGATACGTGCGAACGCCGCGTGATTGCGCCAGCGCTGCGAGATGGCAGGTGTTGCTTGAGTTGTATCCGCCCACGACGACCATAACGTCGAGTGGATCCTTGAGCAGCTCGGTCACCGCGTCCTGCCGCTCCTGCGTCGCGGAACAGATCGTGTCGAAAGTGCGGAAATGGCCGGGCAGGACCTCCGCACCGTAACGTCTCAGCATGCTCTGGCGGAATTCCTCGGCGATAGCCAGCGACTCCCCGGAGAGCATCGTGGTCTGATTCGCGATTCCGACGCGCTCAAGGTCCTTCGAAAAATCGAATCCCGGTGAAACGCTCGTGCCGAGCTGGCCGGCAAGAGATTCGAGGGACCCCTTCCCTTCAATGAAGTCGCAGACCATCCGAGCTTCCGCCATGTTCAGGAGCACGAGATACCGCCCGGCCGGGTACTTCATCACCTGGCTGGCGGTCGCCTTGGTTTCCTCGTGGTAGTACTTGCCGTGGATGATGGCGGTGTAGCTGTCTCGGGCGTAGCTCTCAACCCGCTTCCACACGTTGAGCACGGACCCGCAAGTCGTATCTACCATAACACACCCGATATCTCTCAGGCGCTGGAAATCCGAAATGGTCACACCGAACGCAGGCATGATCACAACGTCATCAGGAGACAGGGGACTAAAATCGAATTCACCATCTTCGCCGCGAAGCAGGAAGCCGATGCCCATCTGCTCCAGCTTCCGGTTGACGTGCGGATTATGGATGATTTCACCGACCAGGTGGAGCGGTCTATCCGGAAACTTCGCCCGCGTCTCGTAGGCGTAATCCACCGCGCGATCTACTCCGTAGCAGAACCCGAATTCACGAGCCAGCCGAAAGGTAAGTCGGCCCACCCCAAGCGAATAGCCGTTCGCCTTGAGCCGCTCGACCAGGCCACTATGGTAGTCGCGTGTGAGCGTCTCCTCGATGGCGACCTTGAGGCCGAATCCCTTGCGGAAGTAGGTGTTTTCCATGGTCCTTAACGTATAACGGAATCTGGCCGGCTGCGCGCTCCACAGGACGAAACGGCCGCAAGACCTGAAAAGGTACCGGTCACGTTGAGCTGCGTCCCATCCACCACGCTCTTGAGTGTCGTCTGGAACTTCCCCGCGATCGGCTTTACCGTTGCCACAGTCGTTGATCCGGAAAGACTATAGAAGCCAGTCACCAGCGTCTCACCAAACCAGCGCAGGGCAACCCCGCTCCGGGGACGTGACGTGGTATCAGTGGGAGGGCGCACGGGAAGGAGACCTGGGGCGAGTGAATCGGCTGGAAAAATCGCCAACCCGACCCCCGTGTCTCCGCTGGCGGCGATCACTTCGAGAACCCGGTCAGGGGCACACCACTCCGCCCTGGCCGGCAGCGTCAAGGTGCCTGTATCAGCCCCGGTCCAGGAGATCTGAATGTTGCCGGACTGGGTAGAGTCCTCTCGACACCCTGCAGCGATCGCTCCAATCAGGAGCGCCCATGCGGTGAATCTCACGCCGTGATTCCCAGCTGGCGGCGAGCCTCATCCACTGTGAGAGTGTATGGCGCGAGCCGGGAGATGAGGTCCTCCGGAAGCGGCCTCGACTTGAGCTCCTTTCTACTGGTGCAGACGAGGACCAGGTACCCCTCTGCCCCGAGCTTTCCGGTCGCTTCATGCACCACATCGAAGTTCATGGTGATCGACTTGGTGCCGATACGGCTCACATATGCGGCCACCCTTAGATGATCGTCGAGGCGGACAGGATACCGGAACTCCGTATGCACCTGTACCCGGGGCAGATACATATCATACTTCTCGAAGACGAGACTGAAGGGCAGCCCGGCCGCGCGGAATAGCTCCATTTCGGCCAGCTCAAACAGCCGAACGTACGAGCCGTAGAAGATGATCCCCGCGGCATCCACGTCGGACCAGCGCACATACTCCTGCACGACAAAAGGTTGGGCCATGGAGCGGGAAGCTAAGGCACCCGGGGAGGAGACGGCAGGTCGCCAGATGCAGCAGAACTGGCCAGCAGGAGGTCAGCGTGAGGCGACAAAGACCATGTCGAATCGAAGTCCCTTGTAGTAGTCGGTAATCGGGTGGCTCAGGTCAAACCGGATGAGCCCGCGGAGCAGTGAAGCACCGATCCCGGCGCCGACAAGCGGCTCGGAACTGAAGAGATCGCCAGGCCGCGAAGCCTGCCCGGCATCAAGAAAAACCACGGGACGAAAGCCCCAGCTGTCCGAAAGCGTGAGATCCGCCTGCGCCGACCAGAAGGCCTGCCCAATCCGCGAGCCGTAGTCGAAGCCGCGGACGCTGCGGAGACCGCCCGCACGGAAGAGTTCCTGGGGCAGTGTTGTGTCGCTCGCAATGCCGCCGCGGAGGTTGATAGTGAGCCCATGTCGCTTGCCAAACCGGGCTGTCGCGCCCGCCGCGATGCGGGCAATCGTCTCTCCGCCGCCGGTGAGACCATCCCCCGTAAGATCCCAGGACAGCTGGCCTCGCGTGCCTTCGAGCCTCGCGATACCAGCGAAATAGTCTCCCACCCGAACGGGAGGATTACCCGGAAATCTGCCTGACCCGCCCAACAGATCGTTCACTTCAGACTCGGCCTCAGCTTCCACCGAACTCTGGCGTTCATAGCGGAGACCAAACGACAGATCCAGGCCGCGGTCGATCGACTTCTCGAAACCAATGCTTCCGCCCTCGGCGAGAAAATAGTCCGCATTGTCGTGCGCGACGAAAAGCGCGTTCAGCGAATTTCCAATGGCGAAGTTGCGCGTGAAATTCTCCAGCTCACGCACATCACGGTAGCCATAGATGGACAGGGTTCCACCCGGTGCCTCTCGAACAGCGCCCAGGCGAGCCGTGATCCGGTTGTCGCTCAAGCCGTACCGTGCGGTACCCTGCAGCATCGTGAATGCGATCGGTGCGCGCAGTTCGTAGCCCACCCCGAATGACAGTCCCTGGACCCGGTTATAGCGCAGAATGTCGGCAAACCGCTCGTAATTGATCCCGTATCTGCGACGGCCGGTCAGTTCATCGGGCAGCTCTTCCGAAAGGCGGGCAAGATCACTCACGACTTCGCGAACGCGACGATCATCGGCATCGGACAGGTCCAGCTCGAGCGAATCACCCCAGCCGGCATACCGCTTGAGGGAGTCTGCCCCGGCGCGGTGCATCTCAAACCTGCCACCCTCCCATCGATCTGCACGGACCTGTCCGTTTGTGCTGTCCTCGTCTCGGTAGTGGCGTGAATCACTCTCCATTGAATCCCGGAGCGGGACCTCGAACGCGATCTGTCTCCCGGTATTGATGGAATAGTCGTCAAAGGTGGTCAGGATTTCGAACGGGACGACGATGTCGCTGATGATTGGGATCTGCACCCGCCCCGCAATGAGCTGACGATAGGGCATCCAGTATTTGTTGTCCTGCAGCGCATACTCCAGGTCCGCGTCGATGCTCACGATCCGGTTCGCCAGCGAATTCATCCTCCTGGCTTTGGTGGTATCCCCGGCGATTTCCCCATCGTCGACATTCACCCATAGGAGCGTTCCTACATACCGGAAGGAGAGCCGAACGACCTCGGCAGTCGCCGCGTCAAGCATCATCGTGCCTGCGATCAGCGACGGCCCAGTGCGCCGGGGAATGACCTTCACCTCATAGAGTTTGAGCACGCCCAAACCAGGGCTCGATACCGACACACTATCCGTCAGTTCATAGCTGTACCATTCCGGACCATCCCGGGCCAGAGGATGCAGTGCGGCGCGCTCGGGAAAATCATTCCCGAAGATCCGCACCGAATCGCCGAGGCCCCGCGCAACAAACCAGGGGCGATCGAACATGCTGTTGATATTGAGGTCCTGCGAACGTGCCCGGGAACGCCGGCCGACAATATCGAGGCGCAGATCGTTGGGTCTCCGCCACTGAACGATCGCTTCCTGCTCTTCGACAGACATGGCAGGAATGCGTGCCCAGCGATTTCTCCCCAGCGAGAACGAGAGCCGGAAGCGAAGCCTGGACTGATAGTCGTTGACCAGCGTGTCCTGCGCCCGGTGGCGCATCATCGCCCGTTCAACCAGAGCCCGGGTCAGCGTACCGCGGTAGGCGTCGAGAGTGTCAGTTTGGGGGGAGACGAGACTGAGTAGGAGCGCTACGCCGAATGGGCCCATCGGCTCCGTCCATCACGGTGTAATCCGTACGCCTTGAGACGACGCCAGAGAGTTGTCCGGCTTATGCCCAGTGATTTTGCGGTTTCCGCAAGTTTCCAGCTGTGAGCGTCAAGGGTGCGGACAATCGCCTCTTTTTCCCGGTCTGCCAGCGTGCTGGGACCGCTGATGCCAGGAATGAACATCGCTTCGCCCAGTTCAAGGCTACCAACCCGCAACGGCCGGAGCCGCCCGCCCATTGCAGCCAGGCGAGGCAGGATGTCCTGTGACGCATCCGAAAGATCGATAGTCCCCGCCAGGGCTTCGCGGGCCTGCGAGTTGGCGTAGAGCACCTTTCCGTCGGAATCAAACACGACAACCCCCTCACTAAACCCATCCAGCAGGGCCTTGGCGAGGGGTGAGAAAACCGAGGGAAGAGGAGTCGCGTTATTCGTACTGGTAAGTTCCGGCATAGGAGTGCGTACGTTGGGAGAGAGTTGAGGTTTCAACCCGCGACGTCGCGGGCAGCGGTCTGAATCCTAATCCAAAGCTAGATTGAAGCAATCCAATGACTTAGCATTCAAGAATGCGCGACTCGCAGACGAGTCGACATATCTTCATATAGGGACGTTTCACTCGGGAAAAACGTGACGCGAATGGTAGGTCTGACGGGATTTGGCCTGCTCCGGATTCGCTGGAAAGACCACGATGCGAGAAACTGACGGGATGAAAAGGGGAATCCTCTCGGCGGCGAAGCTCATTCTAATAAGGAATGGTCTGGCCGAGTGGACTATTGAGGATGTGGCCCGGGAAGCCCGCTGCGCCAAGGGGCTGGTGAACTATCACTACAAGTCCAAGGCGCGGCTCCTGTGCCTGGTTGGTTCATCGCTTCGTGACGACCGCCTCAAGCGACGACTCAAAGCTCTGAGTGGTGAAGGAGCCGCCGCGCTCGACAGCTTGTGGAATGTCCTGATGGCCGAAGTTCGCACGGGTGAGCTCGCGGCATGGCTCGCCCTGGGAGCTCTGGCCGATAGCACGATAAAAGAAGGGCTCCGCTCCTCCCCTGAACATATAGCACAACTCGAGAGCGCTGCTTCCCGGGCATTCGGAATCAGTGAATCAGACCTCGGCTCACTCATGGATTCTGTGCTGACTGGATTTCAGATCGCGTTGCTATACCAGCATGATGAGTCTTCCGTGCGCGAAGCGTACCATCGATTCTGGCTGGGACTTCTCTGATCCGGGGACGACTCAGTGCCGGCGGCGCCCGCCCTGGTGCTGCTGCCGGCGCCGGGTACGGCTGGCGTCTCGTTTGTCGAACTTCTTTCCGTGCGAGAGTCCCTTAAGAAGATCCTTCAGTTCCTGCAGCGTTGCGGCCCGCAAAGCCTCTTCCCCGCCGCGGAGGACCGTGAAGTACACCGGGCGATCCAGTATCGGGACATCTTCTTCCCTGAGACGATGAGCCTGGCCTTCCCGCAGACGGAGTCGAACGGCGCCCACACCGTTTTCAATGACATAATCCAGCGGAACGGCGTCCCCATGCAGTCTCAGCATGGACGGGAGCTGGAGCAGCGCCTCTCGCACGGGCTCGGGGACCAGCTCGTCACCTGGAATCGTTATGCGGGTCCGCAGGAACGATGACCAGCTGATCACGCCCTCCAGCTGGGAGCGGATAATCTGCTTGAGTGCAGGACCGCTGATGGGGTTCAGGGTCCCCGCGGAGCGCCGCCAAAGCTCGCCGAATTCCTCAAGCGCTCTGCGTATTCTTGCCTGGTCAGAATGCATCGTTTCGCCGGCCATCAATGCATCCGTGAGCGCTTCACGGGCGGGATTGAGAAGTGCTTCCGGGACTTCACCTTCGATGTTCTCCAGCTCGGTGTCCAGCTCAAAACCGAAATAGCTGAGCCGGCGCCGGGCCACGAGGTGTTGATCTTTTCGGCGGGTTGAAAGCGCAACCGTCGGTGCCGCCCACTGGGCGTTTTCACGAATCAGGTCGTATGGAATCGTGGTGCCCTCGATCGCAGCCCGGGGGATTCCGCTTCGGTCTGCGAAATATCGAAGAGCGCCCGCCACCCCGCCCCAGCTTCCAGCCACTGAGCTCCGCGAGATCCGCGCCTCCTGCCCATCGGAGGTGTGCTCATCAATGATCAGGTCAAATGGCATGATCCGGGCGACCAGCTCGCGGAACGTGCGATGGACGTCTTTCGATGCGTGGGGTAGACGGGACGGTAGCTCGATGTCCAGTGAACGATAGACCGAAGCCACGCCGAGGGCCGTGTCTTCGATCGCTTTGATAAGGACACCGCGGCGCTCAGCCCATTCCGCCAGGCCCTCATCAAAGACGTGGCGGGGGAGTCCATAGATCTGGCCGAGCGCACCGTGTTGATTCACCGCCTCGGCGTAAAGGTTGTAGGCAGTAAGGTGATCGCTTCCATTCACGATGATGCCGTGGAGATCTCGTTCTTCCCTTGTCATCCGGTGAAGCGACTCGATACTCGAGGAGACGGCCAGCACTGGAATGAGTTCGGGATCAGCATGGACGAGGAGCTCACCCCAGGGCCGCTCAACCGGAAGCGCCTCGACCCGACGGCCATAGGCTGTCAATCGCCCGTTTTCGATAAGGCCACGCGATGAGAGGAGGTTCACCACGCGCCGGTACGCCGTCCTGTCGAGCGGGACCGGAAGCTCAAGATCCCCGGCATCCACGCCGATCGCGGCGCAGGTAATGGCGACACGCTCGGCATCGCCGGCGAGCTGAAACTCGGGCGGTGTCGGCTTCAGCTGCTCGAATACCAGGCGCCGGTCGGTGAGGATCACAACTTCGCCGTGAGGAACCCGGCCATGAACCCGGCCGGCCATCTGGAGGATTTCGTTCGCGCCGAGGTGAAGGCGATGCAGCACATTCCTGCCGCGATCGACCACGTTGCCATATCGCGCGTCAAAGATCACGACCGTGTCCAATCCCCGGACGTTCAACGCGGATTGACCGGCAGCGGTCATCGCAAGCAGGAATGGATGTTCAACCTCTCCTTCCAGAAATGGCCGGATCACCCGAATCGGTTCTCCGCCATGGTAAAACGCGGCCGTCAGCCTGGGCCAGCGCTCACCCAGTCCTCGCGCAAGATTTTCCACTTCCGCCCTGGTCGGCACAAAGACAGCGACACCACGTTTCTCCTTGATGATGTGCCGTATGTACTTGTCATCGAGAAACTCACCCGGTTCCTGCGGAAGGACACGGACTTTGGCACGGAGTGCCGGATCGAATGCGGTGGTCTCGAGGATGTGGGCGCTCTCGAGATATCGAGAATAGAAGGAAGGGTCGACAGTCGCACTTAACCAGATGAAGCGGCAGCCGGCCCGTTTTCCCAGCGCAAGGCAGAGCTCCAGCTCGGCGGAGGTCTGGTGGATCTCATCCGCGACGATCGTGTCGCGCCGTGTAATGAGCTCATCCTGAAACCATCGACGCGCGATGCCGGTGGTCACAATGACCACATTCCAGCTTGGCGTTTCCGGAGTCGCCTCGCGCTCCCGGTTAACTACACCCACCCGGAGCGGCGCCTTCACGATGGCTTCGGCAATTGGCCGAATACCGAGGGTCTTGCCCGTTCCGGTGCCCGCGACGATGCCAAAGCCCTTGCCCTCCGACGCCCAGCCGCGCAATTCGTCACCGTGCTGGCGCTCGAGCACTGTCTCGAGATGCAGGCCCATGGCGAGCTCGATCGTTTCGCACGCTGCGCGGGTCGGCGCAATCACGATAATTCGGCCGTACGGATGTGCCGCACCGCGATACGCGTCGACATCAGGAGGCAGCTGGTGGTTCCGGGCGGGAATCATTGAGGAATGAAAACTGGGCCGGCGCGAATTGCAAAGGAGTTTCCAGCGGGAGGGCGAGTCGTTAAAGGAATCATGCGGGCCGGCACTCTGGACCAGATCATTGGATACTTTGATTGATCAAACTATACTCATCCATGCTCTCCAACGATGTGCGGGCTCTTCTCGAGTATTATCCCAGGGTTTTTCACGCCTGCCACACGCGCCATGTGCGCGACCCGAAAACCCGGAACCGGGTCAGTGCCCGGCAGGCCAGCATTCTTGATCACCTCGACGAGATCGCGCCCGTCACACTCGCGAGCCTTGCGCAGCATTGCGGAGTGACATCCTCGACCATGTCGCTCACCATCGATCGCCTGGAGAAGCTCGGCTATGTCCGGCGGGTTCGTTCTCAGCTGGATACTCGCCGGGCGGAGCTCACCGTAACCAGGGCCGGCGGCAGGTTACGAGATGCGCAGAGTGTGCTCGAGCCCAAGCGCGTTCGGGCCCTGCTCAAACACCTCACGCCGGAGCAGCGATCCCAGGCCCTAGCCGGACTCGCGCTGCTGGCGCAGGCTGCCGACAAGCATATGCATGACCTCTCGGTCAGACGAACGGGCACTCGCGGGTAAACCTCCACGGAGAACTGTATGCGATGGGTACTGGTTGTCCTCGCCGCGCTGGTCATCATCATCGTGGTTGCTTTAACGGTTGGCATGCTGTTGCCTCGGGAACACCGGGCGGCGAGCTCGGTGCTCGTGAAACAGCCAGTGGAGGTGGTCTGGTCGTCAATTCGGCAGATGGGGAATATTCCCTCGTTCTGGACGGAAGTTCTCTCATCCGACCGTAGCGATGTT
>JBDTQP010000045.1:0-15983 GCA_039932125.1 Gemmatimonadota bacterium | reverse complement strand
AGAGATTGGTCTGGGCCCGCGCGAACGTGGGGTTGAGCGCGATCGCGCGCTTGGTCGCAGCCCGTGCCGCCTCATGCTGGCCCAGGTCACCATACAGAAAAGCCAGGAGGTAGTGCGCGTCGGCATTGTCAGGATTGAGACCAACCGCCTCCTGCAGCACGCTCCTGGCCTGGTCATTCAATCCGCGGTTGTAGAGCGACTCTCCGAAATAGAAGAGCGCCAGGGAGCTTTCGGGGTCTCGTTCACGCGCCTGGCCGAAACGCTCGGATGCTTCTTCCAGCCGGCCGCTCGCCTTGAGCGCGAGACCCAGCTGGATCAGCGTGGCGACGTCCCCCGGCTCGCGCGCGAGCAGCGCTTCGAATTCAAGGATGGCTTCATCGTGATTGCCGAGTGAGGCATAGGTGCGGCCAAGCTCCCAGCGGGATTCACGATCATCGGGACTTCGGCGGAGTCTTTCCCGAAGCTCGGCGACCCGGCGGTCGTAATAACCCGTGTTCCGGTAGGCGATTTCAAGGTTGGCCTGGGCGACCTGCATCTTGGGGTCCAGCTCGAGCGCCCGGGAAAACTCGGCGATGGCCTCGGCGACGAGACCCTTCTGATGGTAGAGAACGCCAAGATTGTTATGCGCCCCGGCGTCTGACGCATCAATGCGGCGGGAAAAAGAGCGCAGAACTGCAAGGTCGCGCTCCGAAAGAACTGGGCCGCCTGCCATCCGGGTCAGGTCAGCCTGATGGCGTCGAACACGGCTCGCAGCGAGGCGAGATCGGGCATCAGCAGAAAGTGACCGCGCAGCCCCTTGGCTTCGTCGGTAAACTGAAACTCGGTTTCCAGGCAGAAGACAAAGTCGCGTTCGTATCCGAAATTGAGGTAGGTCGTCGTCAGGATGGCTCCGGCCAGGTCGATCACCAGGCTCGGGACCGAGGGCAGCAGCATCATGCCCATGAAATCGCTGAGCGCCGTCAGATATGCGCTGCTCAGGATGTTGCCGGCCTCCTTGAGACCCGATTCCTCCATCACGGCGAACTCCTGGGTGGTGCCTATCGGGCGGCGCAGCAGGATATCACAGAGCATCTTGGCGGATTCACGAGGGAAGATGATCATCGTTCGTCCGGTCAGATCCCCCATCATGTGCATGAGCACCGCCGCGACGACATCATCGGGCTTGCCCAGCACATCGGCGACCTGCTCGAGGCGGGTGATATTCACCTCGGGCACGCTGATCATGATCTTGCGGCTCGTCATCTGCGACAGCGCCGTCGCCGCATGCCCCGCTCCGATGTTGGCGACTTCCCGGAGCGCGTCAAGCTGCAGTTCCTGCAGGTTTCGGATATCGTCCATACACAGCTCCATGCTGAGTGATGCTTCGTGCCGCCCGAACTGGTTCTGGAGCTATTCCATTGTATAACTACACAATTTACTGCTTGGATGAACAGCCCATTTCAGGGATGATGATCGCGCACCACTGCAATCATCCAGTCACGAATCATTCAGTAACTCTCGGTTCTCTCCAACGCCCTGCCAGAATCAGACTAATGCTGCCGCATCGAGGATCAGCGCGGGTTCGCCGTCGCCCAGGATGGTTGCACCGCTGAACAGCGGTAGCATCCCGCTCGGCGCCTCAAAAGGCTCAACGACGATTTCCTGCTGACCGAGCAGTGCGTCAACCACCAGCGCCGATTTCCGATTTCCGGTTTCCAGAATGATCGCCGGAGGACGAGCGGGACCCAGATCGCCGGGAACGCTGAGCAAATCGCGGAGCCGGGTCGCCGGGATCACCCGGTCGCGAAGCACCAGCGCTTCTTTTCCTCCCATGGAAGTCGCGCGGCCGGGATTGAACTCGACCGTCTCGGAGACGTGGGCCAGCGGCACCGCGTAGCGTTCACGTCCGACGCGAGTGAGCAGGACGCGGAGCACCGCCAGGGTGACCGGCAACCGGAGGACAATCGTGGTGCCCCGCCCCAGCTCGGATTCGATGCTCGCGGCTCCGCCGAGTGCCCGGACACGGGTGAGCACGACATCGATGCCTACTCCGCGGCCCGATACATCGGTGATCGTCGCTGCGGTGCTGAAACCGGGGCGGCCGAGGACCTTGAGCAGGACATCATCGGTGAGCTGGTCGCTGACGGAATCCATGAATCCGTCCTTCACCGCGCGCTCAGTGATTTTTTTCCGGTCGATCCCGCGGCCGTCGTCCATGACGCGCACAGCGACTCCGCTGCGGTCGCGTGCGGCCGAGAGCACGATGCGTCCCATCTCGGGCTTCCCGAGCCGGCGCCGCTCGGCGGCGGACTCAATACCATGATCGACAGCGTTGCGAAGCAGGTGGAGCAGCGGGTCGCCAATTTCATCCAGGATCGCGCGGTCGAGCTCGATGTCGCCACCCTCGATCTGGAGATCAACTCGTTTCCCCAGCTGGCGCGCCAGGTCACGGACCAGGCGCGGATACCGATCGAACACCTGCCACACGGGGGTGAGCCGGGACTGGATGACCTCGGTCTGCATTTCCGAAACCAGCCGTCCAATACGCGCGCTTACCGCTTCCAGATCGGGTGACGGCGCCTGTCCGACGACCTCAGCCAGGCGCCCTTTCGCGACGACCAGCTCACCCATGTGATTCATCAACGCGTCGAGCCGGCGCAGGTCGACTCGGATATGCCGGGCGCCGCCGGGCGCGGCGGGATCCTCGATGGGCGCGGGGGCCGGGGCTTCGCCAATGGCCACGCTCTCGATGTCACCTGCACCGCGAATCGCGGTTTCGAGAATCGTGTCGGTGACGTCGGTGTGTAAACGAAAAGAAAAATGCCCGTCAAAATCCTGCTGCTCAAAAGCGGTAACCGCGGGGCGTATTCCCGAAACATGCCCCAACGCCTCTGCCCGCTTCAGCGCGAGCGCCGCCCGGCCACCTCGCATGACCGCGTCCGCGCGTATTGATACGCGAACCAGGCGGCCGGTAGCAGGGGTTGCGTCGGCCGCGGCCGCGGCCGCCTCTACGGTTTCCCGGGCCGAGCGCACGGCCCGCATTTCACCGGTGCGGGACTGCGCATTGGCCGCCGCGGTATCGAGGTCGACAATCAGGGCGGCAAAATTGAGCCGATCATCGCGCCCGGCGACTGCTTCATCGAGGGACTGCTCCAGCGTGTCCACCGCGCGGAACAGCAGGTCTACCAGGTCACCTTCCGCGCTGGAGACTCGCTCTCGCAGCAGCGCGAGAAGATTTTCGGCATGGTGCGAGAGCGCCGCCAGGTTCTCGTACCCCATCGTGGCGGACATTCCCTTGAGCGTATGCATCGCGCGAAAAATGCCGACCACCGGTTCGGTCGCATGAGGCGAGCGCTCCAGCTCGAGGAGGAGCCGGTTGCACGTCTGCAAATGCTCGCGACTCTCCGCGAGAAATAGATTGGCATAGCGGGAGAGATCCATACCGTCAGCCAAGGACGCGCTGTACCGCCTCGAGCACCCTGGATGGCTGAAATGGCTTGACCACGAAGTCCTTGGCCCCGGCCTGAATGGCTTCGACCACGAGCGCCTGCTGGCCCATGGCGCTGCACATGAGAACTTTGGCGTCGGGATCGGTGCGGCAGATCTCCCGCACAGCCTCGATGCCTCCCATGTCCGGCATGACGATGTCCATGGTAACGAGATCCGGCTTGAGCTGGCGGTACTTTTCCACCGCCTGGCGACCGGTCTCCGCTTCTCCCACAACTTCGAATCCAGCCTGGGCGAGGATATCGCTGATCATCGTGCGCATGAAGATCGCGTCGTCGCAAACGAGTACCGTATGACCCACGAAAACTCCTCCGCGCCGTGACGGTCTTCAAGGAGGCGGTAGACCAGGCTCGACGCGCACGGCTCGCGCGCAGAGACCCGTCGTAACTCTATCCGCCGAACACCGGAGCCAGCACTGCATCGCTGTCCAGAATGACGAACACCATCGTGTCCCATCGTCCGACCGCCTGCACGACTCGTGGATCCACGCCGGGGAGCGAGCCTCGCGCTTCCAGCGCGCTCGACGGAACGTGTATGAGATCGTGCACCTGATCGACCAGGAGGCCGAGCGGTCGGCCGTTGACATGAAGCAGGAGAATTGTAGGCTCGGCCGCTGGCGCCGATGATTCTCGTCCAAGAATGGTGCGAGCATCCGCAACGGTCAGCAGCCGCCCCCGGACATTGATGAGTCCTTCGACTCCCTCGGACGCTCCAGGAATCCGCACCGCCAGCTGCGCGGGGACGATCTCCGTCACGGCGGTGACTGGGAGAGCGCAAAGCAGATCGCTCACCCCGAACACCACAAGGGAGATCAAGGAGGTATCAGCCATGTCCTTCAAAGAAACCAAGATACCGAAGACTGAGATGTTCAGCAACGGGACTTAGCCCCGCTGCCAAACTCAGCACGGGGGCCAAATCGGCAGGCCACTCGGAGATGAACTCCACGGGGGCTCCAGACACTGGATGACGGAACGATAAGTAGACAGCGTGCAAATTCTGGCGTGGCGCGGCGGCATCGAGCCGATCCGCCAGCAGCCGCGCGGCGCCGGAAATACGTTTGCTCCCTCCGCCGCCATACACGGGGTCGCCGAGAACGGGATGACCGATGTGCGCGAGATGCACCCGGATCTGGTGCGTTCGGCCGGTGTGCAGCTCGAGTCTCAGCAGGTCGCAGACTCCGAACCGTGCGATGACAAACGCATCCGTCCGGGCCGACCGACCACCTTCCAGCACCGCCATACGTTTGCGGTCTTTCGGATGGCGGGCGATCGGCGCCTCAATGATGGTTGGACTCTCATCGAGGTGACCCCATGCAAGCGCGGCGTACCGACGAGTAACCCGGCGAGCGGCCAATGCGGCGCTCAGCCGGCGGTGCGCCAATTCTGTTTTGGCGACGACCATGAGGCCCGACGTATCCCGGTCCAGCCGGTGCACAATGCCTGGGCGCCCCTCGGCTCCCGACAGTGCCGTACCGCGCGCGGCCAGCGCGTTCACCAGTGTGTCGTCCCAGTGTCCCGGCGCCGGATGCACGACCAGGCCGGCGGGCTTATCGAGAACGAGGAGGTGGTCGTCTTCGTAGACGATGGTCAGCGGAATCTGAGCTGGTTGAATCAGGCGGGGTGGATCATCATCACGACAGGTGACGGCCACGCGATCGCCCACCTTCAGCAGCCGTGATGCTCTCGCCGTGTCCCCGTTGACCTGAACAGCCTTGTCTCCGATCAATCGTGCCGCCTGGGTGCGCGAAATGGCGAGCTGACCGGCGAGATAGCGGTCCAGCCGTTCCGATGAGCCAATGATGACGCTGAACTCGGTCAGCATGGAAAGCTGTCGGACAGAAGATCATTCGAGCCAGGACGACCGGAAAGGCCCCCAGACTCCGGGCGGCCAGGCAAGCCTGCCTTCGCGGGCACACTCGCGGTAATCAGGGAGGAGTCGGGGTGGGTGAGGTGACCGCCTGGGACTCTTCTGCCCGGCGCGAATCTTCCCGCCAGAGCGAGATCGCCAGCGCGACGGCTCCGCAACTCACGGCAATGTCCGCGACATTAAACGTCGGCCAGCGCAGAGTGGCCAGTCCGATATCGATGAAGTCCACCACCCCCTGCGCGCTTCGGATGCGATCGATCAGGTTTCCGGCCGCGCCCCCGCAGATGAGTCCCAGGGAGAGCTGGCGAAACCGGTCGCCGGCGGGCGTGTTCCGGGACATGCGGTTGAGCAGGACCACGGCAAAGGCGGCCACGGCGAAAAAGATCCAGCGCGAATACGGCCCCAGGTGCAGGCCGAACGCCGCACCTGGATTGTGCACCAGGCGAAGCTGAAACCATTCGCCGAAGACCGAGACCCCGGTGGTCCGGAGCAGCGTGGCTTCAGCGATCAACTTGGTCGTGATGTCCAGTGCCAGTACCACAACGACCGCGGTCCAGAAGACCCGTCGTTCAGCGGCGCTTGGCATCCTCTTCCTTCTCTTTGCAGGTGATGCAGAGCCGCGCGTGCGGCAGCGCGTCGAGTCGCTCGAAGTTGATATCGGTGCCACACTGATGGCACTGCCCGAACTTTTCCGGCGTCTTGTAGAGCCGGCGAAGCGCCTCGTTCACGTGCCAGAGATAACGGCCTTCCTGCGAGGCGAAGAGAAACTGCTTCTCGCGCTCCATCGCATCGGTGCCCTGGTCGGCCATATGGAAGGAGTAGGACGAGAGATCTCCGTCCGATCCCTGGAGCGTAGCATTGAAGGATTCGTCGTAGTAGCCCAGTTCCTTCATCACTCGAGCGCGTTCTTCCAGCAGCCGCTTCTCGAAGTGCGCGAGGTTCTTCTTATTCATTGGCTTTCCGTCCATTGTCTGAGTCAGACACGCCGTCATTGGGCCGGCGGTCGGGATAGAGCTGGACACCGATGGTGACTGCATGACCGTCGATGTCGATGTCCTGCTCCAGATCGGGAGCAGGGATGCGAGCCCCGAGAAGGAGCTCCCGGGCGAGGGTTTCTTCCTTGATGAAATCAGCATGTGCCCGTACCGCCTCAAGCACGGCGTCAGCACCGGTCAGGGCAAGGGCGATTCGCGCGGTGTAATTGTAGCCTGCTTCCTTCCGAACGCGCTGCACGCGATTGATGGTCTCCCGCGCGAGTCCTTCCCGCCGAAGCTCATCGGTCAACTCCGGATTGAGCGCCACGACGTAGGGTCCATCCGATTCCACGGCCCAGCTGGTAATAACGTCCCGCTCCACGGTCACATCCTCGGGGAGAAAAGTGTACGCGGTCGCGCCGTCGGTCATGGTAATGTCCTTCCCGGCTTCAAGCTCGCGAAGCTGATCGGGCGAGAGCGCCTGGGCCGCCTTTGCGGCATCAGGCGTCGTTTTCCCGTAGCGTTTTCCCAGGGAGCGGAAGTTTGCCTTGCCGCGAAGCCGAACGAGATCCGCGTCCGAGGCAACGACTTCAATCTCCCTGATATTCACTTCGGTCCGGAGCAGCTGGAGCAGCTCGGTGAAAAGGGGACCGCGGACCCGTGCTGGAACCGCCACCCTGGCCTGCGCAACAGGCTGTCGCACGTTCAGCTTGATGGTTTCCCGTACTGCCCGTGCCATCGAGGAGAGCCGACGCACGGCGTCCATCGCGGCATGGAGCTCATCGTTCCCGGCTTCCGGTTCCACGGCCGGATAGGGAGCAAGGTGGACCGACGTCCCAACCAGCTCGCGGTGCATCCAGTCGCTCATGAACGGCGCCACCGGAGCCAACATTCGGCTGACTTCCGCGAGCACCCGGTGCAGGGTGTAGAGCGCGGCGGGATCGGCCGCCCGGTCCACCGCCCAGAAACGCTTCCGGTTGATGCGGACATACCAGTTTGACACGTCGTCTATGACGAACCGCATCAGCTCTTTGGTGCTCGACGTCACATCATAGTCATCAAGCATACCCGCCACAGACCGAACCGTGGCCGCCAGGCGATCGAGCATCCAGCGATCGGAGCGCTCGAGGGAAGGCATGTCGCTTCCGGGTTTCCAGTCGCCAGCGTAGCGCGCAAAGAAATCGTACGTATTCCGCAGCGTATCGGTGAACTTGCCGGTGGTCGATAGAATCGCCCGCTGGTCAAACCGCTTGGGCAGCCACACCTGGCTCGAGGTGACCAGGTAAAGCCGGACGGTGTCCGCCCCGAACTCGTTGATAACCATCCAGGGGTCTACCACGTTCCCCCGGCTCTTGGACATCTTCTGGCCGGCGGGGTCCAGCACCAGCTCGTTCACAATGACATTGCGATACGCCGGACGATCGAATGCCGTCGTCGCAATCGCCAGGAGCGAATAGAACCAGCCCCGGGTCTGGTCGACGCCCTCGCAGATGTAATCGGCGGGAAATTGCCGGGCGAACTCTTCCCTGTGCTCGAACGGATAGTGCCACTGGGCGTAGGGCATCGATCCGGAATCGAACCAGGTATCAATCACCTCGGCGGCGCGACGAAATACGCCACCGCAGTCACAGCTCCAGGTGTACTGATCGATGTACGGCTTGTGCGGGTCGAAGCCGGCGGGGAGCGGTTTGCCCCAGGCGTCAGCGAGATCTTCGTAGCTGCCGATGACGCGGACATGGTCGGGATCGCGGTCGCATACCCACACCGGGAGGGGCGTCCCCCAGTAACGATCACGGGAAAGCGCCCAGTCGACGTTGTTCTCCAGCCATTCACCGAATCGGCCCTCGCCAACCTCAGGAGGATGCCATCCGACCTGGCGGTTGAACTCCAGCATGCGCTCCTTCACCGAGGAGGTGCGCACGAACCAGGAATCCCGAGCGTAATAGATCAGCGGGCTCTGACAGCGCCAGCAATGGGGATAGGTATGGCGGTGATCGTGGCTCAGGAAGAGCCGCCCGCTGGCCTTGAGCCGGTCGAGAATGAGCCGGCTGGTTTCCTTGGCAGTCACCAGCTTCCCTTCGATTTCCGGCCAGCTCGTGCCGACGAATGTCCCATCCGCCGCGACCGGTCGAACCATGGCGAGTCCATGCGTCTTGCCCGTTGCGAAATCGTCCGCGCCAAAAGCCGGAGCGAGATGGACGAGACCGGTCCCGTCGTCAGCGGTAACGAAATCTCCATCAACGACGACGCGCGCCTGGCCCTCTTCAGGCAAGGCGACCACGTCCAGTGGCCGATGATATCGAAGTCCGAGCAACGCAGAGCCTGGAAAGGTTTTTCGGGGACCGATGTCGGCGAAACTCGGGGCTCCTTTTTCCGGAGAAGTCGCGAGTGATGCGCGCGCCGTCGCCAGCACCAGGACCCGGCCACCCACCTCATACTCGCCGTACTCCATCTCCCGGTGAACCGCCACCGCGACATTGGAGAGCAGCGTCCACGGCGTGGTTGTCCACACCAGCAGCTCACGGCCCGAGCCATCTTCGAGAGGGAACGAGACATACACGGAAGGCGTGGTGACCTCTTCGTAGCCCAGCGCAAGCTCATGGCTCGAAAGCACCGTTCCGCACCGGGGGCAGTAGGGCAGCACACGATGGCCCCGGTACAGCAGTCCCTTATCGTGCAGCGTGCGAAGCAGCCACCAGACCGTTTCGACGTACTCGTTGCTGTACGTGATATACGGGTGGTCATAGTCGAGCCAGAAGGCAATCCGGTCCGACAACGCCTCCCAGTCAGCCTTGTACTTGAAGACGCTCTCGCGGCAGAGCGCGTTGAACCGCTCGACACCGTAGGTCTCGATGTCTTTTTTGCCTTTGAGACCAAGCTGCTTCTCGATTTCGATTTCCACCGGAAGGCCATGGGTGTCCCAGCCGGCAATCCGGGTCACCGACTCGCCTTTCATCGTGTGGTAGCGGCAGACCAGGTCCTTGATGGTCCGGGAGAACACGTGATGAATGCCGGGGCGACCATTGGCGGTGGGGGGACCTTCGTAGAAGACGTACGGCTTCCCCGAACGGGTCTGCTCCAGCGTCCGGCGAAAGAGATCCTCTGTCTTCCACCGCGCGAGCAGGTCCCGCTCGATCACATCCGGGGTTGCGTCAGGCCACGTTGCGTACCTGCTCACCCCAGTCGCTCCACCATGGTGGTAACAAGACGGGACAGGGCCGGCTCGGCTTTTCGTGCTGTGGCGATAATCCGCCCGATCTCGGCCGGCTCCAGCGCATCCGGAAGGCACTGATCGGTGATGATCGAGATGCCGACCACCTTCATGCCGCCGTGGACGGCAACGATCACCTCGGGAACGGTGGACATGCCAACCACGTCAGCCCCCAGCGCGCGAAGCATGCGATACTCCGCCCGCGTCTCGAGGTTGGGGCCGCTGACAGCAACGTACACGCCTTCGCGGAGCGTAATGCCATGCTCGCTTGCCACCGCCCTTGCCAGCACCCGCAGGTCTTTGTCGTACGGCATGGACATGTCGGGAAAGCGCGGTCCCAGTGAATCGTCGTTGGGTCCAGTCAGCGGATTATCGCCGAGGAGATTGATGTGATCCGAAATGAGTACCAGGTCACCAGGCTCCCACAGCGGATGCATGCCGCCACACGCGTTGGACACAATCAGAGTGTCGACACCGAGTCCGCGCATCACGCGCACTGGAAAGGTGACCTGCGCGAGGTCGTAGCCTTCGTAATGATGAAATCGACCCTGCATCGCCACCACAGCACGTCCGCCCAGCCGCCCGAGGAGGAGCTTTCCCGCGTGCGTCTCCACGGTCGAAAGGGGGAACCCGGGAATGGATTCGTACGGAATCGTCGCTTCGATCTCGATCTCCTCGGCGAGTCCGCCAAGACCGGTTCCGAGGATGATTCCGACATCGGGTGATGCGGCATGGTGCGATCGCACCGCCTGCACGGCCGTGGCGATGCGGTCCCGCAACGAGGGTGTATTCGGTGAGCTCATGCCTGCCGCTTCATGACCAGCTCGGTCTGGGTTTGTGATATGCCCTGGGTATGCGCCTGCAGCCCGTCAATTTCGGCGAGCTGCCGTTCCAGCAGGGCGCGGAAATTGGCGAGGTAGGCCGAGAACTGCCGCTGCGCTGACTCGTGACGTTCGCGAACCCCGACTTCGTCCTGCTCGGCGGCGGAGAGAATCAGCATCGCCTGCGCCTTGGCTTCGCGAATGGTCGCTTCAGCTTCGCGATCCGCCTGCTGTTTCGCGTCGGTCCGAAGCTGCTGCGCGGCGATCAACGCTTCGTTCATCGCGCGCTCCCGCTCCCGAAAGGAGCGCAGCTGCTCCTGCATGTTCTTGAGCCGCTCCTCCCACTGCGCGCGTTCCCGGAGGAGTCGCTCGAACTCCTCGGAGATCCGCAACTTGAATTCGTCCACCTGCACCCGGTTGAAGCCGCGCATGGCGGTCTGGAATTCCTGGGCGCGGATGTCGTGCGGCGTGAGATGAAATGCGTCATCAGTCATCAGCTTCGTTCTCCAAACAACAGGGTCCCCAGCCGTACCATGGTCGCGCCTTCTTCCACAGCAACGAGGTAGTCACCCGACATTCCCATCGATAACTCCTGCCCCTTGTGGCCTCGCGACTGCGCGTCGTCGCGAAGGCGGCGGAGCAGCCCGAATGTTCTTCGCTGCTCGTCGCGATCGGCGTCGACCGCGGCCATAGTCATGTATCCACGAACATCCAGGCCGGCCATCAGCGCGATGGCATCGAGCAGCGCCGGCAACCTGTCGGGATTCACCCCGCCCTTCTGAGGCTCATCCGAACAATTCACCTGGACCAGGACTGGCTGGACGGTTCCAGGCGCTGCGCGCCTTCCCAGCTCGATGGCTAGGTCTTCGCGATCGACCGAGTGAATGAGGCTGAACCGCCCGGTGGTGTGCCGGACTTTGTTTTTCTGCAACGTGCCGATAAGGTGCCAGCGGGCGGCGACCTCACTCGTCGCGTCCTGCTTGGACGTCGCCTCCTGGACCCGGTTTTCGCCGATATCGTGGAGACCAGCCACGACCGCAGCCTGTACCGCTTCCGGGCCGTGACCTTTAGTGACCGCGATGATGGTGACCGGATGGGTCCAGCCGTTCATCTTCTGGTGCTCGGCTATCGAGGTCCGAGCCTGCTGGACCCGCTCCGAGAGTCCGGAGAATTCCATAGCCTTAGAATTTACTTGGGCTTACGGGTGAGGGGCTAGGGCCGGGTCACCGGCGAGCCGGCCTTCTGGCCCCAGGTGCTGTCAGATCTGGAGCTCGTAATGCCGGAACACCTCGTCCTGGCGATATCCCAGCGATTCATAGAGCCGCTGAGCATCGACGTTGGTGTGGGCGGTCGAGAGCTCGATCCCGCACGCACCGGTTTCCACGGCATGGTCACGCGCACGGTCAAGCAGTGCCCGCGCCACTCCGGAGCGGCGCGCAGCGGGCGACACGTAGAGGTCGTTCAGCAACCAAAGTCGCCGGCACGCGACCGAGGAGAAGGCGGGAAAGAGGTGGGTGAAACCGGCTGCCCGCTCATCGAGCATGGCGAGGAAAATGACGGTGTCTTCGTGGGAGAGGCGATCATGCAGGAAGGTCCGCGAGCCAGCGGCATCGGGCGGGTGGCCATAGAACTGGCGGTAGGCGTCGAACAGCGGCACCACCTGGTCGAGGTCCGACACCTCCGCTCGGCGAATGATCATGCGTGCTCCCGGGAATTCAGAAGGGGCCTGATGACCCCGTGGTCTCGCTGTCGGCCAGCGCTCAGTGATTTTTCGGTCTGACGCTATCGGCGCGCGGCCGGAGAGTATCGATCCGGGCGCTGTCGGGGCCTCCAGTGAACGGCTCCATCCGGAGCTCATGGAGAGCGCTCTTGATGTTGGGATCAGAAACCAGCTTCGCCGCGCGCTCGAGATTGGCAATCATTTTTTCCCGGTTTCCTCGTGCCTGGTATGCCAGCGCCAGTTGGGTAAAAGGAACGCCCAGATTGAAGGCCATGCCGCGGGCCGTGGTCTCGAGGCCGGTGATTTCCTCTTCGGAGGCATCGAGGAGTCCGGCATACCGGTAGGTATGCCAGGCGAGCTCCTCGGTTGTCTTGATATCCAGTAGCGTCCCGTAAACCCGGCGCGCATCGATGTCGGGCGATGTCGTGTCCGGCATGGCAGGAGTCAGTTGATAGGCCATGCCCTGCTGCAGCATGAATGGATCGAGACCCTTGAAGTCACGTCCCGTCGTCATGCTCCATGAGACAGGGCGTTTGCCGATATTCTCCTGCAGCACCCGGATCAGAACGATTTGATTAGGGTTGATGAACTGGTTGCCGGGGAGGGTGTAGAGGCCAGGACCGACGGGGACTGACTGCGGCTCACGCAGGACGGTCGCCTGGCTGGTGAACTGGTTGATCTGATCGTCCGACATCGTGTGAAGCGGCCAGGTTGGACGAGGTCCTGCTTTCCCTTTCCAGATCGCCGGCGCGGCCGCTTCATCGAAAGGACGGGTTGGATTGTCCCGCAGCTGTTTGACATACCAGTCTGTCTGAGCGAGCGCCAGGCAGACGACGGTCACGTCCTGTCGAATGCCCTCGACCTCCTGGGCCCACCAGAGCGGGAAGGTGTCGTTGTCGCCATAGGTAAAAACGACGCCATATGGAGGCACGGAGTTAAGCAGGTCGTAAGCGAAGTCTCCCGCCAGGCTGGCATCCGGTCCGAAGTGGCGAGAGGCTGCGGCAAAATTGCCCGCGAAGGGAACCAGCCCCACGAGGAGGACCGCGAACGCGGGCACTGCTGATCGTGCGCTCGCGGCGAAACGCCGGCTCCAGGTCGCCAAACCGATGCCGGCCCAGAGACCCCAGACGATAAAGCTGATCACAAAGAAATAGTCACGGTCGCGGACTTCGTGATCCGATTGATTAGGCCACTGCTTGTAGGTATAGGCCAGGCTGAACCCCGGCTTGAAGTTCATGTAGATGATCAGGCCGAGTCCGGTCACCAGGAAGACGCCGAAGAGCAGCCACCAGGATGGCCGGTCGCCTTTCCAGTGCGCCACCATCCCCATGAGGCCGAGCCCGAAAAAAAGAATGGCAACCGCAGCGCGGATGACGGGAATAGGGATTCCGTTGCCCCACTGCCAGACGTAGTACTCGAAATAGTTGCCAAACTGGGCGACCACGAGCGAGGCACTGCGGCCCGGATTTCCGGGGCCACTCTGTTGCGTGGGGTCATCCAGGGGAGTTCGCACTGGATACTGTTTACGCTGAATGACCTCGAGCAGCGATTTCAGATTATCCGGCTGTGCCTCACTGATCATTGGATGGTGCTGTGACCGGAAGAACAGGTAGCCATAGCTGGTAATACCAATGGAAGCGAGCACCAGAGCCACCAGGGCGAAGCGGCCCACGCCGGAGGTGAATGCGTAGAATGCCGCTGCCAGAAAACAGAGGCCGCCGAACACGATGAGTGTGGTACTCCCCAGTCCCATCCCGATCAGGAGAACCCACGTTCCAGCGACGACCCAGACCTCGGCCCATTCCGAACGCCGCCGCGCAGGATCGGTTTCGGGCACAGCGCGAAGTGTGGCAATCATTCCCAGCACCACGCCGGGGCCGACGAGCAGCGTCAGAAGGTGATTGCCCAGGGAAAGTCCGGCAATGTAGAGCATGAGCCAGAGGGTGCGCGGCGCCCGCGCCGTGCCTCGCTGGCGGCGCCAGAGGAGCGAAAGCCAGCAGAGGGCGCCCGCCATGAAGGTGCCCACCGCGTACACTTCGGTTTCGTTCGAGTTCTGCCAGTTGGTAAAAGTGAACGCGGCGATGATAGCGGCCGCCATCGCCCCGCCGAGCTGAAAGAGTCGCGCGCGCTTGTCATCCTCAGCGGCCGAGCTGAACCTCGCCAGGCTCTCGTGGACCACGAGAAAGAATGCGCCCGCTCCGAAGGCGCTGAATGTCGCACTCAGCAAGTTCAGCTTGAATGCGTACTCACCAAACGGGAAAATCTTCCCCCAGGTGTGTCCGATCAGGACGAACAGCGGTGTTCCCGGCGGATGCGGAATTCCCAGAATTTTCGCCGCAGCGATGAATTCACCGGCGTCCCAGAATGTGACCGAGGGTGCCAGCGTGGCCAGGTAGCCGATCAGGACGATCGCGGTGGTCAGCAGGGCGAACTTGTACGGAGGAGCGTCGTCGGATCGGGCGGTCATGAATGTCGGGTGAGGTTGGCGATAAACGTAATGGAAACAGCGCTGACGGGTACTGCCGCGGCCGGCAGAGATTCAGGACGTATTGAGAGCGGTGCCCCGCACCAGGGCGGCAACCCGCAACGCATCGACCACCAGTCGAACGTTGTGAACCCGGAATAGCTGAGCGCCCCGCTCACTGGCCAGCACGCAGGCAACCGCAGTGGCCTGGTCGCGCGCTTCGGGCGGGAGATCCGGACCCAGAAAACGCTTGCGCGATGGGCCGACGAAAATCGGACGGTTGAGCGTTGTGAATGCGCGCAGCTGGTCGAGCAGCAGCCGGCTCTGGTCCGGCGTCTTGGAAAAACCAAGTCCTGGATCCAGCACAATGGACTGGTTAGAGACGCCTGCTGATAACGCTCGCTCGTATCCCTGCGCCAGCTCATCAATCACTGTCCCAACGACCCCGCCGGCGTATTCGGCGTGATGGTATGACGCCATATCGCTGATACTTCCGCGAGAGTGCATCAGGACCACGCCGGCGCCGGCGTCCGCCACCGTTCTGCCCATCTGATCGTCCAGCCGGAGCCCCGATACGTCATTGACGACCGACGCGCCAGCGTCGAGGGCTGCGCGAGCCACCCCGGACTTTACCGTGTCTATCGAGATGACCAATGAGGGATGAGCCTTGGCCAGCTCGCGAATGACCGGAATCACCCGCGCGATTTCCTGATCTTCGGAGACTGGTGTTGCACCCGGCCGCGTCGACTCACCGCCTACGTCAATGAAGTCCGCACCGGATTCCAGCAGATGATCAGCCTGAGCCAGCGCCTGGTCGAGAACGGCGAACTTTCCACCATCGCTGAATGAATCCGGGGTGACATTGAGAATTCCACCGACCCTCGGCCGATCCAGTGACATCGTGCCCAGCCGGGTGCTCCAGATCTCAATAGTTTCACCGGGGATTGCCCTTCCGAGCGACACTGCCAGCTCCGCGAGTTCGACCGGCATTGACCATGGCCTCGCGAAGGCCGCGAACCGGGAACGACTACCGGCGAGGAGTACCCACCCCTCGCCGGTCAGCAGATCGATCCCGAGTTTTTGATTGAAGCGCACCAGCGCCTCAATAGTTGCCTCCCCCGCATCTTCCACGAGAATGGCGACTGGCTCTACGCTGGTGGCCGCCGAATCTGCCTGGTGACTTTCCCAGCCATAACGGAGCAGAACCTCTCGCACCGCTCGCGGCGAATGAACCGCGAGTGGACGGGCGATCACGCGCCGGCAGGTTCGGCGGGCGGCGCTCCGAGAATCGGCGGACGAACTGGAGCGGGCTCTGTTTTCCCGGGCGCCGATGGAGCGGGTGCCGGTGCTGGTGAAGGCGGGAGAGCGCGCGGCGGCAGCGGCTTGCCTTGAGCCAGCAGATTCACATCTTCCCGATCGATGGTCTCGCGCTCGAGAAGCG
>JBDTQP010000044.1:0-16076 GCA_039932125.1 Gemmatimonadota bacterium | reverse complement strand
CCGAAGGAGACGCAACCAGCTCCATCGGGTCCATCCGGTTGAACTCATCCACCGCGTCGAGTGCGACGGTCATTGCACTCGGCAGGCGACGCCAGGCCCCACCGGAAATCCCTGTGGAATCAACGCCGCTCGCGCGAAGCCATACCGGATCAGCGGTGTCAACAGGAGGGGGGTAGGAGATCTTTGGATATGGGGAACGGAACGTTCCCGTGTAGTGCATGTAATAGACGTAATAGTCGCCGGTTCCAGCAATCGGCTCGAAAACAATTTCTCCGGATGCCTGCTCCATCCGGATGGGAGCCACGTTCCGCACCCGTTCACCCGACCCGGTAAGCACCACGATCTCTTTCATCCCGGGGTTGCTGTCCCGGCGGCGCCAGGGGATCACGACTCGAACGGCCGGCGCCGCGCTCGAAACGCGAACCACCGCTCGATGATTCCCCAGCGAGTCGCGCTCCCAGGTTCCGGTGCGATGAACCGGCTCCTGAGCAGGTGCCACGGCTGGCGATCCAAAGCAGAGAAGAGCCAGCAGGCAGACGGGTTTCATGACCGTTGAATTCGAAGGAGGGAAGCTGGAAGATAATCGGGGAGGCTTGCCGCAAATCCAGTGTTTTTCGCGAGAGGGTTGGCGGCGCCAGGGCTTTTCAGGAAAACATACGCTCAATGTAGACCCTCCCCCGGTCCCTCATGACGGAGAAGCATGCTGGAAAGCGTTGGACGGGCGGGGATGAAATCGGCGGCGCTGCCCGTAGCCGCCGCCGAACGAAAAAATACTCCTCGTTGCCTTCACTCGTCGTGCTGCTCCGGTCCTGGCTCGTCTTCCAGCCCGCCACTTCCGGCACTGCCGAACTTGGGCACGACGAAGGGTCCGGTCTTGGTATAGGGCGGCTCGTGCCGCTCCAGATTCGTGGTGTACCGCTGAGGTTCGGATTCAAAGGCTTGGCGGCACTGCTCAGAACAGAAGCTATACTCCTGGCCGTTTTGCCACGCTCGACCCTTCGCTTCGGAGCGGTTGAGAGTCATCCCGCACACTGGGTCTTTGACTTGGTCCATAGCACCTCCCTGATAATAGAGATTGCTGACACGTGAGTACAATGTCCGCCCGGGTGATGGCACCTTCGGTGATCAGGCTCACGAAAGTGATCGTTTGGCTCACCCGTGAATAAGAATTCCGTCCGGATCTGCTATCAAAGTTTGGTGCCGTTCCGCCAGCATAGCATAGAGAGTGTTATGTGCTATCTCGTCTTCGCGGCGAGGAGTTCCTCAAGCTCGGCAAGCTCGTCCGTTGGCAGTTTCCATTTCGCCGCACCGGCGTTGGTCCGCGCCTGAATCGGGAGACGTGGCGCCGGCAATGACCGAAGCGACAGGGCTTTGCAGGGAGAGCCCGGAGATGGCAAGTTCGAGAATCGAGTGCACCATAACCTCGCCAGGTGCGATGCGATGCCTCTCACTCATCCGCCTCGAACTACCGCCAGAAGGCCCAGCACGCCGATCAGGAACCCCAGCGCAACCTTCGCGGCGGTTCCGACGATCCTGCCCAGCAAAGCGCCCCAGCCTGCTCCGAGAGCAGCATCGGGCGAGCGGGTGAACTCGAAGACCGCCGCGCCGGCGAACGAACCGAGGAACGATCCGATTATGCTACCGATGACCGGGATCGGGAGTCCTGCCACTGCGCCGATAAGTCCTCCAATCAGGGCGCCCCACCCCGCCCGACGGGAGCCTCCGTACTTCTTCGCGTATTTAAAACCAACTCTCCACTCGATGATCTCACCAAGGAAAGCCAGCCCGATTGCGAGGATGAGTGTGACCATGCCCAGGGTGCGGAACCCGGTCAACGCACCATAGCCGAGCAGGCCAAGCAGGATCACCCAGAGACCGGGCAACCCGAGCGGAATGAGAACGATTCCGATGAGAAAGGAAACAATCAGAAGGATCAGGGCGAGAACACTCATCGTGATACCCGGGCTTCAAGGGACAGTTCAAGATATCTCTGCGCCGACACCGGTGCACACTCCATGAGTTCAATTGCCGGCTGGTTGCGACACCTTTTTCTGCCCGGTCAGCCGGAGATATATTTTGGGCTGGGGAACTGGTCGGCTGTCATTCTTATCGAGGTAGTATGGACCTGCTCGGCATTCATCACCTGACCGCTGTTTCCGCACAGATCCGTGAGAATCATCATTTCTTCACCCGGAAACTGGGCATGCGTCTGGTCAAACGCTCGGTGAATCAGGATGACGTAAGCGCCTATCATCTCTTTTACGCCGACGCGATTGGCTCACCTGGAAGCGACATTACTTTCTTTGACTGGCCGGTGCCCCGCGAGCGGCGGGGCACCCAGTCCATAATCCGGACCCATCTCCGGGTCGCCGGCCTCAAGGCTCTCACCTGGTGGCAGCAGCGGTTCACGGAGCTCGACATTACTGCCGGTGAGATCACCGAGAGAGACGGTCGCCTTACCGTCGACTTCGAAGACCCCGAAGGCCAGCGGCTGGCGTTAATTGATGATGGCGGCACTGGATCTTCACACCCCTGGAGCGGGAGTCCGGTACCGCCCGAATGTCAGGTTCGGGGGTTGGGACCGATCCGGCTGAGCGTTCCGGCGCTTCCCGCCACAGATGTGCTGCTGCAGACCGTGCTCAACATGAGGCCGGTGCGAGAGTATTCGCTTCCGGAAAATCCCAAGCACCTGGTGCATGTTTACGAAATGGGCCCCGGCGGACCTGGTGCGGAGCTGCACATTGCCGTCGAGCCCGAAACCTCCGCCGCACACCCTGGAGCTGGCGGGGTGCATCATGTGGCGTTCCGAACGCCCGATGCCGAGTACGACGAGTGGGCTGACCGGCTTAACCATCTCCGCGTCGCGAACAGCGGGAAGGTCGACCGGTTCTGGTTTCACAGCCTCTATTTCAAGGAGCCCACCGGAATCCTCTTCGAGATCGCCACTGAAGGGCCGGGCTTCGCCGCCGATGAAGACCCGGGCAGCCTGGGTGAAAAGGTCTCTCTCGCTCCATTCCTCGAGCCCGACCGGGCCAGGATCGTGAAGCATCTGAAGCCGATCGACTAGCAGGCAATTGGTGCCTGGCGGAAATAAAAAGCGGACGAACCGCAGGCTGCCGGTCCGTCCACTCAATGGGCCTGGATAGAGTTGAACTATCGACCTCACGCTTATCAGGCGTGCGCTCTAACCACCTGAGCTACAGGCCCTGCTGTTCTCAGTCAGCGCTAAACGGTACACGGTGACGCGGAGTCGTACAAGGTTCTTGATGCTGATCGAGAACCCGGGCATTCCGTCCGTCACCGCTGACTCTACCGTTCACCGGCTCTTACAGATCATCCCCTCCGGGGCGAGTCCGCTTACGCGGCTTCGCGTCCTCGTCGTCTTCGTCGAACTCGAACTCTTCAATATCCTCCTCATCATCCTCGTCGAAGTCGGCGTCTTCGTCGTCGAAGTCCTCGTCTTCGTCGTCGAAGTCATCCTCGTCTTCTTCGTCGAACGTGAAGCCATCGTCCTCAAACTCGTCGTCTTCGTCCGGCCGACGCCGCAGCTCGAGCGCTTCCATCGACGCTTCCCAGGCCAACATGATTTCCTCCGGCATCAAAAAAGTGAACGTAACACCTTGGCAGTCGATATCTATGACGCATCCGCCCGAGCGGCTCGGGCAGCTTTCTTGCGATCGTTGGCGTCCAGCGAACGTTTCCGCAGGCGAATGGATTTTGGCGTGACTTCGATCAGCTCGTCCTCCTCGATATACTCGAGGGCATATTCGAGCGTGATCTGGCGCGGCGGCTCCAGGATGATGTTTCCATCCGAAGCGGTAGTCCGCATGTTGGTCAGCTTCTTTTCCTTCGTCACGTTCACGTCGAGATCGTCAGACCGCGCATTCTCGCCGGCAACCATTCCTTCGTACACATGATCACCCGGCGACACGAACATCCGTGCCCGTTCCTGCAAACCACCCAGCGCAAAGGCGACCACGGAACCCTCACGATCGGCGACCAGCACTCCATTCTTGCGGCCCGCCAGCGGCCCCGCCCACGAGCCGTAATCGAGAAACCGGTGATGGAGCGTCCCTGTTCCGCGCGTATCCGTCAGGAATTCCGAGCGATATCCGAACAGCCCACGTGCGGGAATCCGGAAGTTCATCCGGACCATACCCTGACCCGGATTCCGCATTTCAAGCATTTCGGCGCGGCGGGGCCCCAGCGACTCGATGACCGTGCCGAGGTAGTCCTCGGATACGTCGATCATGAGTTCTTCGTAAGGTTCGAGACGGGTGCCATCGGGCGCGGTGCGCGTTATCACCCTCGGCCGCGAAACCTGGAACTCGTACCCCTCTCGCCGCATCGTCTCCATGAGAATGGAAAGATGCAGCTCGCCCCGCCCCGACACGGTATGCGTGTCCGGCGTGTCGGTTTCCTCCACCCTGAGCGCGACGTTCTTCTCCAGCTCCTTGAACAGCCGTTCCCGCACCTGGCGGCTGGTGACGAACTTTCCTTCCCGGCCGGCAAAGGGGCTGTTGTTGACGATGAAGTCGACTGAAATCGTGGGCTCTTCGACCGCGATCCCTTCCAGCCGCTCCGGCGTATCCACCTGGGTGACCGTCTTGCCGATTTCTATTCCATCCATGCCGGCGAGCACGACGATATCGCCGGCCGGGACCTCTTCCGTCTCCACCCGATGGAGACCGTCGAAGGTGAACAACCGGGTGATCCGGCCACTGTCGATGGGCTCGTCGGCTACCATGCCCGGGACACCCAGCGGCAGAACCGCAACCTGGTCGCCGAGCCGAACGACCCCTCGCTCCACCCGGCCGATCGCCATCCGGCCCAGAAAGGTCGAATAGTCCAGGGTGGAGATCAGCATCTGGAACGGGCCCTCGGGGTCTCCCGACGGCGGGGAGATGTGATCCAGAATCGCCTGGAAGAGCGGCTCCAGCGTGGTCCCGGGATGGTCCAGCTCCAGCGTGGCCGTACCGGCACGGCTTGACGTATATAGGAAAGGAGCCTCGAGCTGTTCCGGGGTCGCCTCCAGATCGATGAACAAGTCGAGCACTTCGTCGTGCACCCGGAGCGGCTCGGCATCAGAACGATCGATCTTGTTGATGGCCACGATAGGGCGAAGACCCAGGGACAACGCCTTCCGGGTCACGAATCGGGTCTGAGGCATGGGACCCTCTGCGGCGTCAACCAGGATCAGAACCCCGTCCACCATTCGAAGAATCCGCTCCACTTCTCCACCGAAATCGGCGTGGCCCGGCGTATCGACGATGTTGATCTTGGTCCCATGCCACCGCACCGCGGTGTTCTTCGCGAGGATCGTGATGCCCCGCTCGCGCTCCAGCGGGTTGGAGTCCATCACCCGCTCTTCGACGTGCTGGTTGGCCCGGAATGCTCCAGCCTGGCGCAGCATCTGGTCCACCAGCGTCGTCTTGCCGTGATCGACGTGGGCAATAATCGCGATGTTTCGTATCTGTTCGATGTTCGCCATCAAGGCCTTCGTTCCTGACTTCGGCCGCGGGACTGCCGCTGGTGGAAAGGCCGGTTCCGCGCCCCTCATCGACCCCGGCGCGACATGCGGCGGGGGTCCGCTTGAAGGCGGCATATATAGACAGGGGGAGCCCGGGAGGCAAGCCGTAATAGTGCGACCGGGGAGCGGCTTTATGCAGAGGGCGAACTGAGGGGGTAAAACGGCACTCTGGTGTGAAAAACCGCAAGAAATCTTTTGATGAACAGAGTCAGATGATGCGAGACTAGCGCGCGTGGCTGTGGCTGTGGTCGTGATGATCCCGGCCGGGAGCAGCGCCAGCGACTTCAAGACATTCGTGCTGCATCTCCAGCTGAATCGTCACATGTCCGATCCCCAATTGCGCCATCGAGGCGCGAATCTGTTCCAGCACAAATGGATGGCTGTCGAGCTCGGGAACGACGGCGTGACCACTCATCGCCACCATGCCGCTGGTGACCGTCCAGACATGAAGATCGTGGATGGTGGCCACCCCCGGCACAGAGAGCATGCAACGCCGCACCTCCTTCAGGGAGACGTGGGCCGGAACAGCTTCGAGCAACACGTCCGTACTTTCCCTGACCAACCGCCAGGCGCCCGCCAGGATCAGGAGGGAAAGCACGATCGATATGATGGGATCCGCCAGGGTCCAACCAGTGAACGCAACCACGAGCGCGGCAGCCAGTGCGGCTATCGAGCCCAGCACGTCGGAAAGAATGTGGAGGTACACTCCCCTGGCATTGAGACTGCCCTGATGACTCCCGTGGAGCAGCCCCAGCCCCACCAGGTTTACCACCAGGCCAAGGGCCGCGATCGAGAGAAAAACACCTACGTGAATGGCCGGCGGATTTCCCAACCGCTGGATGGCCGCGACCACGACCCATCCGGCGATCCCGATCAGCGCCGCGCCGTTGATGAGCGCCGCGAGAATCTCCCAGCGGAGATACCCATAGGTCTTGTTCTGGTCCGGCGGGCGCTGAGCGATCCAGGCGGTCAGCAGTGTAAGACTGATTGCTCCAACATCGGTAAGCATGTGCCCGGCATCTGCCAGGAGAGTGAGCGACCCGCTGAGGTATCCGCCGATGGCTTCGACGAGCATGAAACCACCCGTCAGGACCAGGACAATCCAGAGCCGTCTCGTGGGCGGCGCGGGAGGACGTCCGATGCAGTCGGTGGCTCGATCATTCATGTCAGGAAGAATATCTCGCTTCCACGCTAAAATCTGCCCCTTGATGAGCGAGGGTGGAGCTCAGCTCCCCGGACTGGCCGTCTGGCCCAGCTCCGCACTGGAGGCCATAAAAGCATAAGGTAACTCTCTACAAAGCAATGGTTTACGTTTCATGACCCAAAAGCCCCTCGCGACTGGGGGCCGCTCTCACTAGAGTTATCGTCTATGGAGAACGGCGCTGGCGGTTCAATAGGACTTCGCGTACTCGCGCTGGTGGTGCTGGTCGTCGCCAACGCGTTTTTCGTCGCAGCCGAGTTTGCCCTGGTGGCCGCCCGCCGGACCCGAATTGATTCGATGGTCCAGTCGGGAGATCGCAAGGCGAAGATGGTGCAGGCATCGCTGGAAGACCTCACCCGTCAGCTCTCCGCGGCCCAGCTGGGCATCACGGTAGCTTCGATTCTCCTCGGCTACGTGGCCGAAGAATCAGTCGCCTCGCTCTTTCGCAGCTGGTTTGCGCAGTTACCACCCTGGCTTGCCTTTCTCTCCCGTGGCGGCGTCGCCTCGGTTGCCGCCGTCTCTATCATCACATTTCTTCACGTTGTTTTTGGGGAACAGGCTCCCAAGACCTGGGCGATTGCCTATCCTGAGGCAATCAGCCGCTGGGTCGCCGGCCCGCTGTACGTGTTCTCCTGGATCACGCGCCCGTTCACCGGTTTGCTCAACTGGAGCGCCAATCATGTCGTGCGGCTGATGGGCATCAAGAGCGGGGTGGCGGAAGCAGAGCGGATTCACTCTCCGGAAGAGATCCGGATGCTGGTGGAGGAGAGTCAGGAAGGCGGAAGCATCGGTGAGGAGGATGCGCGGCTCATCGAGGGAGTCTTCGAATTCACCGAGAAAGTCGCCCAGGACGTCATGACGCCCCGCACCCAGATGTCGGCGCTGGCCAGCGATCTCTCCGCGGCGCAGGCAGCTGATGAAGTCGCCGTAAACCGGCGATCGCGATATCCCGTGTACACCGAATCCATTGATGAGATCGTTGGGGTCGTCCACGCGAAGGACATTCTCACGACCATCCGGCGCAATCCGGAAGAGCGGATCTCCGCGATCATGCGCCCGCCGCTCTTTGTTCCCGGCACCCGCGAGGTTGAAGACGTTCTCGCAGACATGAAACGGCTGAAAGTTCACCTTGCCGTTGTGCTCGATGAATACGGCGGCACTGCCGGACTCGTGACGATGGAAGACCTGCTCGAGGAGATCGTAGGAGCGATCTACGACGAGTACGACCGTCCCGATGCGCCGGCCGCCGCCGAGTCAGGAGCTTCGGTCATCGACGGGTCCATGCCAATCAGCGAGTTCAACACCGAATACGAGCTGTCGCTCGATGACACTGAATACACCACGGTGGGGGGGTACCTCTTCGGTGAGCTGGGCCGGCTGCCCCGGAACGGCGACAGGGTCACGGCCCAGAACTACACGTTCGAGATTGTCGAAATGGAAGGAAGGCGAGTGAAGAAGGTGAGAGCACTGACGCCGCCACCTGCGGAGGTGCCCGGTGAAGTCGCCGCCGAAAAACCCGCCAAAGCTCCCGGCTAAAGCCCGCCCCGCCGGCCCTTTCTCGCGGCGAGCGAAACTGCAAGCTCGATCGCTTCTCGCATGCTTTTCCAGTCCGCAATTCCCCGTCCGGCAATATCGAAAGCAGTACCATGGTCCGGGGATGTCCGGGGGAAGGGCAAGCCCAGGGTGACGTTCACGCCCTTTCCGAATGCTGCGACCTTGATCGCGGTCATCCCGACATCGTGATACGGCGTGAGGACCGCGTCGAACTCACCCCGCATTGCGCGGATGAAGACGGTGTCCGCCGGAAACGGCCCCTGGGCGCCCAACTCAGCGACAGCCGGTGCCAGCACTCTCGCCTCTTCATCTCCGAAGAGCCCCGATTCTCCGGCATGAGGATTCAGTGCACACACCGCGAGGCGAGGGGCGGGCAATCCAAACCATTCAGACAGCGCCCGCCGCGTCACCATACCCGCTCGCACGACTCGCTCGGTCGTGAGCAGCGCGGGGACATCACGGAGGGCGACATGGGTGGTTACGAGCACGACGCGAAGCGAATCTGCGGCGAGCATCATCGCGACGTCGATATCGCCGGCGAGATGGGCCAGCCATTCAGTGTGACCGGGGAATGGAAACCCGGCGAGGTGGATCGCGTGCTTGTTAAGGGGGGCCGTTACGATGGCATCAACTTCGCCGGACAACGCAAGGCGGGCGGCGGTTTCCACGGCGTGTCCTGCGATCTTCCCGGCCAGCACCATGCGGGCATGAGCCCCGGGCAATTGCCGGTCCGCTTCACCGGACCCACCGCGCCACGAGCCAACGGAAATTCGCCGGTCTGCCGGGATCTCGCTGATCTGATCGTCGGCGCCCACCAGGGTAATCTCGGCGTCGATCGGCGCTTCCAGGGCCCGCGCCGTAATCTCGGGTCCGATGCCTCTCGGATCCCCCAGAGTCAGCGCGAGTCTGGGGGTCAAATGGGACGAATCTCCACGAATGTCTTTGACCGGAGGCGGGCAACATACCGGGATATGGCCAGCTGGTCCGCCACATTTGCCCGAATCTGCTCCCGGACATCTTCAAATCCGATTTCCCCCTCATCGCGTTTGCGATCAATCCGCACAACGGCATACTTGCTCCTGACCTCGGGATCAGCCAGGAGCTTGATGACGTTTACCGACCCCGAGTCTGCTGTGGTCAGCACCGGCGCATACGCCGCCGGCAGCTGAGTCATCGGAACATCTTCGGCAATTTTTTCTTCCCCTCGATCATGATAGATCAGCTGCAGCGAATCCACTGCCGCTCCCGATCTCACCATCTCGGCCAGCCGGTCGGCCAGCGCCCTGGCGCTATCCGCTTCGTCCTGGGTCACCTCGGGAACGATCAGGATATGACGCGCCTGGATTTCGGTGGGCTGAATCCGCTGAACCTGGATGATGTGGTACCCGAAGCTGCTCTCGACCGGTTCGGAAATCACGCCTGGTTTGAGCCGGAATGCCTCCCGCTCGAACTCGGCAATCATGTTACCTCGCCGGAACCAGCCGAGATCTCCGCCTTTTTCCTTTGAGGCCGGGTCCTCGGAAAATCGCTTCGCCGCCTGGGCGAAGTCGCCACCCGCCCTGAGCTCACGAACGATGGAATCGGCCTTCGCCTTGGCCATGGCCCGCGACGCGGCGCTCGGTCGTGGGGCCACGACGATCTGGCGAAAGGAGATCGCTGGAGGAGTCTTCCGCTGATCAGCCGAAAGGGCCGCGCGCTGGCGCTCGAAGTAGTCCCGCAATTCACGTTCATTCGGCTGGACCTTCTCCAGGCGGCCGCGCTGCTGCAGGCTTTCCAGGTATTTGCTCCGCAGGAAGAACCGGTGCTGCTGGTCCGTCAGCCAGCGCCGATATTCCTCCGGAGTGAGAAAGCCTTCCTGCCGGAGTTCTTTGCGATACTCGAGCTCAGAGGGAATGTTCTTTCGCTGCTGCCGGATCCGGGCTTCAACAGCCTGGGCCACCTCTTCATCCGTGATATGGACCGTGGTGTCGAGCGCTGCCTCCTGGAGCAGGAGCTCACCATCAATCAGATCGGAGAGCACCCGCTCCTGCAGCGCCTTCATGCTGTCCTCTGTGGTCGGCAACTGCGACCCCTGCATGCGCTGCGCGAGGATTTCTTCCTGGACCTGCGAAAATAGAATGACCGAGTTACCCACCACGGCAACGATGCGATCAACAGATCCTGTGTCTACCGAATCCTGGGCTGCCAGCGTTACCGACCAGAACGCCGCCAGCAGCACCAGGACGATGCTTCTGACCTTCATTATTGTCTGCCCCCAGGTTGGACCGGAGCAGGAACCGCCCGGGAGGTATCTCCCTGCATCGGCATCTGCTGCTGAGGAGGACGTGGCCGGGTGGAGTCGTTGGCCGCCGCCGTTGAATCGGCTTTCTGCTTCGCCTCTGCTATTTCAAGCGCGCGGAGCAGACCCGCCTCGTTCAGCTTGTAATCACTGTGCTGCCGAAGCCATGCGCTCAGTGTCGCCGGCATCTTCCGCACCTGGGCTTTCCCGGTCACCAGGTCGTTGAAGTAGGTGTCCAGGCGCAGGCCAGCGAGCTTGGTCCGCTCGGACTCGGAGATCGAGCTGTCGGTTATCTCTGACCCAAGCTCCAGTGCCATTTTGAGAGAGTCGAGATCAGCCCGATGCTGCTGCTCGAGGCCGGCCCATTCCGCGGCAGTCAAGCCGATGCCAGCCGAGTCCGCCTGCTGCAGGAGAATCGTGTTCTGCGAGAAAAGGGTGGCGATCTCCTTGAGCTGATCGTCGGTGGCCTGACGCAACTGCGTAATGAACTGGGGAGGCAGCGCGAAGACCCAGCGCAGAAAATTAGACACGGTAAAGCCGCCGCCCTTGAACTCCACGATCTTCTTATCCGAGTGCCGCTGCGGTTCCGGATCAGCGAGGGCGGCACGCATCAGCGCAACCGCGGACCCCGACAACTTGAGCCCCCGGGCAGTCCCGATACTGTCACGATAGAGCGAATCGAGCTGAGAGGATTCGCGCGATTCCAGGAACTCCTTGAAGCGGGCACTGGCGGCGGCCGAGGTTGGCCGCTTGATGATGTGATATCCGTACGGTGTTTCGACAAGTCCGCTCATCGCGCCAGGAGCCAGGCTCCAGATCGTACTGTCGAACGAGGTCACAAACGACCCGCGGGCGGAAGGCGGCAGGTACCCGCTGTCGCGCGCGCTCTGGAAATCCTGGCTCTCCGCCATGGCGGTGGCACCGAAATCAGCCCCGCTCTTGAGCCGGTTGAGCGTCGTCTCCGCCTTTTTACGGGCAACCTCCCGCTCGGTCGCCCCGGCAGTCTGCGGAACCGTAAAGAGAATATGCTGCACCATCCGGAACTGGCCGGCGTTGTACATGCTGTCAGCGGCATTGGGCGACAACGTCAGGCGCCGGGTCAGCACCGTGTCAAACCAGCGATCACCTTTCACCGTGGCGATCTGGGGCCACATCGTCTCCGCCACTGCGGCGGAGTCGCTCAGATTTTTCCCCTTGGCGACCGCCTGGGCGAAGAGCGTATAGTCAATCCAGATATTCGCGACGAAATCAGCGGCTTCCCGGGTGATTTTTACACCCTTGGTCTGGCCCATGATCGCCGCCAGCCTCTCGGAGGTGAGGTCCTGTCCTTCGGCCTCCGCGGCCACATCGGCGTGAGCCGAGAAAAGATCCCGGAAATTGTTACAGCCGAGAACAACGAGTAATCCGACAGCCAGCCAGGCTCGACGCATGCCATCTCCTGTTATCAAGTGTGGGCCACATGGGCCCGGAACCCGGTCAACTCCCCGGGCTGAACAACCTCGAAGCGAACGCATCGAGGAAAACCGCTCGTCATTGCTTGAGACCCGCCAGTGCGCGCACCAGCGCCGGAACGAGAGCCTCGCCCCCTAACCGATTCAGCCGGATCGAGAGTGGCACCGTGCGGCGGACTTCCGCCGCCAGCTGCACATCATCGAGCGCCTGGGTCAGTCCGGTGAGACGCGGCGCGGCACCCTGCCGAAAGGTCAGTCGTGCCTCATCGCCGCGAACCAGGACGTGCTGAAGTCCCATTGACGCACCGAGAACCCGCAGGCGGGCCATGTACAGGAGGTTTTCCGCTTCCTCAGGAAGGGGACCAAAGCGCTCCCGCATTTCTGCACGCAACTCATCAATTTCGCCTGACGAGCTGGCTCGCGCCAGTCGGCGGTATAGATCCAGCTTGACCTCGTCATCGGGTACATAACCTTCGGGCAGGTGAGCCGGTCGGTCCAGCACCACGTCCGGCGGAGCCGGGTGCTCGATTGCGCCCCGGCCGCGGAGCGACTGCACGGTCTCTTCGAGCCACCGCAGGTAGAGATCGAACCCCACGGCGTACGCATGTCCCGATTGCTCCGCGCCAAGCATGTTCCCCGCCCCTCGGAGCTCCAGGTCCTTCAGCGCAATGCGGTACCCTGAGCCAAGATCCGTATGATGCTCGAGCACCTTGAGCCGGTCCTCAGCCTCGAGTGCGATCTGGTCCGGCACGAGCAGGTAGCAGTAGGCCCGCCGGTGACTTCGTCCTACCCGTCCGCGAAGCTGATACAATTGCGCCAGCCCCAGGCGGTGCGCGTCGTGGACCACCATGGTGTTGGCGTTCGGAACATCCAGACCGGATTCAACGATCATCGTGGAGACGAGTATATCGACCTCACCGGCGACAAACTTCTGCATCACCCGTTCGAGATCGTCGGCCGCCATCTGCCCATGAGCCACACCCACTCGCGCGCGCGGCGCCAGTGCGCGCACCCGCTCCGCGATGGTTTCGATGGTCTCGATCCGGTTATGCACGAAAAATACCTGGCCGCCACGGTCCAGTTCCCGCGCGAGCGCTTCGTCCAGTAGTCCGTCGTCCCATGGCTCGACAAAGGTGAGAATCGGCGAACGATCGCGGGGGGCTGTTTCCAGCAGCGTGAGGTCGCGCATTCCGGCGAGCGAGAGGTGCAGTGTGCGCGGGATCGGAGTGGCGGTCAGCGTCAGGACATCGACCTCAAGCCGGAGCTCCTTGAGCCGCTCTTTGTGCCTGACTCCGAATCGGTGCTCCTCGTCGACAATCAAAATCCCCAGATCCTTGAAAAGCACATCCTTTGAAAGAAGCCGATGCGTCCCGATAACGATATCGGTCTCGCCGGTGGCCAGCCGGCCCAGCGCCAGCTTCTGCTCTTTGGCGGTTCGGAAACGGGAGAGGACCTCCACCTTCACAGGATAATCCACCAGCCGCTCGATAAAGGTGCGCCCGTGCTGCTCGGCCAGGATCGTCGTAGGAACCAGCACGGCAACCTGCTTACCTCCCTGAACGGCCTTGAAAGCCGCCCGCACGGCGATCTCCGTCTTGCCATACCCCACATCGCCAACGAGCAACCGATCCATTGGCTTGGGCTGCTCCATGTCCTGCTTCACTTCGACTGTCGCCTTCACCTGGTCCGGAGTGTCTTCATACAGGAAGCTGGACTCGAGCTCGCGCTGCCACCGCGTGTCCGGTGGAAAAGCGTATCCGGCGGAGACCTGTCGCCGGGCGTAAAGATCGAGCAGCTCGGCCGCCATGGTCTTGATGGCATCTCGCGTGCGCTCGCGAACTCTCTGCCAGCTGGTGCCGCCCAGCTTGTGCAGCCTCGGTGGCGGCCGATCTCCATCATCGCCCGCTGCCCGATAGCGCTCAAGCTGGTCGAGCCGGTAGAGCGGCACATTGAGGCGATCTCCGCCCTCGTACTCCACGATGGCTACCTCGAGCACACCGCCGCCGACCGTCACATTTCCGATGCCGCGATAAATCCCGATGCCGTGATCGAGGTGAACGACATAATCCCCGATCGTGAGCGCGCCGGTCGCGGCGGAGGGCGCGGCTTGGCGATATCGCCGCGGACGGCGGAGCCGGCGGGCCCGGCGGAAGATTTCATGGTCGGTGAGGACCCGCAACGATGGCAGCACGAACCCGCCGTCGAGCGAGCCGACCGCCAGCGTCGCGCGCCCTCTCCCCGGCCCGCCTTCGTTCAGCAGTTCATCCAGTCGCTCAAGCTGGCCCTCGTTATCGCAGAGAATGAGCGTCGGCTGGTCCCCGGCCAATACCGCCCGGAGACGGTTCAGGTTCCGGTCAATCCGTTCTGGCGGCAGGAATCCGAGCTGCAGGTCCGCGGAGTGCTGATCGAACGTAAGCCGCCCGAAAGCGAGGAGTCTGCGCTGCCACTGGCCAGGTTCTTCAAACAGGGCCTCCCGCGACGGGACCTCCTCTCCCAGTCGTCGGGCGATATCGAGATGATGCTCGGCTTCGCGCCACGCGCGAACGACCTCGTCATTGTCGGGCCCCGGCGCCTCTTCGATCAGCAGTGTTTCAGACGGCAGTAATTCGAGGAGCGTCTGGCGCTGGGCCGGCCCCGCCGCCTGCCCTGATGCCGTTGACGCCGTGCCGAGTTCCGCGGTCGCCACCGGGAGAATGGTGATCTCATCCACCTGTCCGGAAGAACGCTGGGTGGTGAGATCGAAATTCCAGAGTGAGTTGAGCTCATCCCCCCACCACTCACATCGCGCCGCCTCCGACATGCCAAAGCCGTACACATCGATGATGCCGCCTCGAACGCTGAACTCCGCGACCTCGGTCACGGTTGGTACCCGGCGATATCCCATGGTCTCCAGCGAGCGGGCAACCTCGGTTAGCGGGCGGCGCTGCCCCGCTTTCAGAACCAGCCGAAGTCTCTCCAGGGCGGCAGGCACCAGCGTTCGCTCGGCGGTTGCCCGCGCGGTAGTCACGAGCAGACGCAACTTGCCGGAGAGCAGCGTCTCCAGGGTTTCGACCCGTTCACCCGCTATTTCGTAATGAGGCTCGTCCTCCCCCAGGCTTTCGCGCTGCGGGTAAAGTGCGACAGGGAGGTCGGTCAAGGCGCGAAGGTCACCCAGCCATCGTTCGGCCTCCGAGGGCGTCGGGGCGATGATCGTAAACAGCCGTTGCGGATATGTGCGCGCCAGCCACGCCGCAAGCACGGAGCCGCTCGAGCCGCTGACACCGCCAAGCCTGAGCGCGCTTCCCCTTCCAGGAAGACGGGCAGCAAGTTCCTGGACGGTCGGCGCCCGGCCAAACGCATCGAGAATGGTTTCGAGACTCACGCAGCCTTTCGCCAGATACTCGCCAGGAGGACCTCAGCCGCTCCCAGGACCAGTGCGCACCAGAGCAGGACACCGCGCAGATCGGAGCGAACACCAAGCGAAAATGCCCGCGAGGGACCATCGCTGGGAGCGCTCATGAGGGCGCCCCGCCAGAGATCCCGCACTGCACCATCGTCGGCGCGCTTGAGGAGCGATTCACGAGGGTCGAAATTAACCGCGAGAGCGCCCACCGTGTCCGCGCCAGCCATGAGAAAATGGATGCCGACTTCCCGCGGAAGAAAAGGAGCGCCACCCTCAACCGGCCATCGCTGGTCCTTGAATCGCACCTCGGTTACGAGGTCTGGTAGTGGAAGCGGGACACCCGGGAAGGCAGCGACAACAGACAGCTCACCGCGGGCAATGCGGTTGATGAGCGCATCCATGAAGGGCATGAACTCAGCTGATAAAGGCAAACCCGTCCAGGCAGGATCCACCCTGCTTCCCAGCAGTACAACGCCGTTTCCCCGGACAATCCAGGGCGACTGATTGACCGTCGCCATGACGCCGGTCCGTCCGCTGCCGGAAGGCACGAGTATGTAGCGACGGTCGATGCGCTCGCGCCCGACCAGCGACCCGCTGTCGGCGGTGGCTGAACCTGCAACCAGATCGCCAAACCTCCAGCCGACTCCGCGCTGATCGAGCGCGCGGTTGAGCGCTCCCAG
>JBDTQP010000043.1:0-16151 GCA_039932125.1 Gemmatimonadota bacterium | reverse complement strand
TGGAGGACCGGATGAGCCCCCACCCGTTGGGAAAGGTCATCCGCACACCATCTATGGTATTCACGGGATAGCGCGCACTGAACCACGCGGCCGCGCGTTCGACCAGCGCGACCTTTGTGTCATCGGAGCAGTCCACCCGGATTTCCGGTGTCGCGAAGGTTTCGGGAACATCCGCCAGCAAGCGAGCGAGTCCTCCGGGTTCTCGCGAGACGATCTCGAGGAGACGGGCGGCGCCAAACAGCGCGTCATCGTAGCCGTAGTAGTCGCCGCCGAAGAACATGTGCCCGCTCATCTCGCCCGCCAATGGCGAGCCGGTCTCTTTCATCCGCGCCTTGATCAGTGAATGGCCGGTCTTCCACATCTCCGGTCGCGCGCCGCCTGCCTCGAGCGCTCGCGGCAACGTCTCGGAGCATTTCACATCAAAGATCACCGGAATGCCGCTGCCGAAACGGCGAACGGCATCGCGTCCAAAGATCACGAGCAGCTGATCGCCATAAATGATCCGGCCATTTTCGTCCACCGCACCAAGGCGATCGGCATCGCCATCGAACGCCACGCCCAGCTCGGCTCCTGTGCGCCGCACACTCTCCTGCAGATCCCGCAGGTTTTCCGGAACGGTGGGATCAGGATGATGATTCGGAAAGGTGCCGTCCGATTCGCAGAAGAGCGGCGTGACCTCGGCGCCGAGACCCTGCAGCGTGGACACCGCGATGAGACTCCCCGCCCCGTTTCCACAATCCACTACCACATTGACGGGACGCTCCAGCCGGTTTCGGTCGAGAATCGCCTGGCGATAGCGGTGCAGAACCGACCCGTCCGTGGTATGACGCCCCGGAGCACTGCGCCACGTCTCCTGGATGATCGTCTCCCAGAGCGCGACAATTTCCGCCCCGTGCACCGAGTCCCCCGCCAGCACCATTTTGAACCCATTGAACTCGGGCGGGTTGTGCGATCCCGTGACCTGAAGCCCGCCATCCGACTCGAGAGCCACCACCGCGAAATAGAGCGCCGGTGTTGGCACCTCACCGATATCGATCGCCGTTCCGCCGGAGGCCACGATGCCTTCACGCACCGCAGTCGCGAGCGCGAGGCCGGACGGCCGGTTATCCCGTCCCACCGCGAGGACCGGTGGACGTCCCAGTTTCTCCCACGCCGCGGTGGCAAACGCTCGCCCGATCCCACGCGCCAGTTGCGCAGTCAGCTCCTGTCCGACCACGCCACGAATATCGTACTGCCTGAAGATGTTACGTGGGACGTTCATAGAGGGAGATTGAAAGGTGAGCGACCGGAAGGAAGCCAGGACAAGTAGATGATTGGATGATTGCGGTCTGGGAAACTTCCCAGACGGCGACCCCATCATCGGGTTACGAAATCATCAGTCATCAATTGTCCTGGACGACGCCTACTGAGAAGCGATCGGGGTGACCAGCTGGCCCAGGCTGGTCACGCTGGTCTGGGCAATGTGCAGGAGACCGTTGGGCCACACCCCGAACAGCAGCACCCCGATGACACATACCAGTACCACGGCCGATGCGATCGGCACCAAGCCCCGGCCATCGTGCGACTCAGCGTCGGTCGCGGGACGCATGTACATGGACATAATCACCGGCAGGTAGTATCCGGCCGAGAGCACGCTGGTGAGCACGAGCACGACTGCCAGGATATTCTGTCCCTGTGAAATGACGGACGAGAGGATGTACCACTTCCCGATAAATCCAAGGGTGCCGGGAAAACCGAGCAGCGAGAGCATGCAGACAGCGAGTGCGGCGGCCATCCACGGACGGCGGGAGGCGAGCCCGGCGATATCATCGAGCGTGACGTCGCGCTCACCATTCCGCCCGAGCGCCGAGAGAATCGTAAAGCTCGCGAGCGTCGTCAGCGTGTATGCGGAGAGATAGACGAGAAGGGTTGCAGCGGCAAAGCGGTTTCCCGACCAGAGCGCAGTCAGCAGGTATCCCGCATGCGCCACCGAGCTATAGGCCAGCATGCGCTTGAGCGGCCGCTGCACAAGAGCAACCAGGTTGCCTGCTACCATCGACGCGATACTCACGATCGCGATGATCGGCTGCCACTGTGACAAGGCGCTGGGGAATGCTTCAAGCAGAGTGCGCGCGAGTCCGGCAAAGGCGGCCGCCTTCACTCCGGTGGCCATGAAGCCCGTGACGGGCGTTGGCGCGCCATCATAGACGTCTGGCGCCCACATGTGAAACGGGACCGCGGCCACCTTGAACGCCAGGCCGATCAGCAGCAGTCCGAGGCCGAGGCTCGCCATCAGCGGCATGGCGCCACCCATAAGCTTGGTGCCGATGAGCGATAAATTGGTGAGCCCCGTCGCGCCATAGATCAGCGCGATGCCGTACAGCAGGAACCCCGACGCAAAGGCTCCGATCAGGAAATACTTCAGGGCAGCCTCGGCACTGAACACATTCCGGCGGTTGAAGCCGGCCAGCACGTACACGGCAACGGACATCACTTCGAGGCCGAGGAAGAGCACGATGAGGTCCGCAGCACCGCCCATGAACATCATGCCGATCGTCGCCAGCAGAATCAGCACGTAATACTCAGGGGCCAGCATCCCCTCCCGCTCCACATAGGAGAGAGAGACCAGGATACTGGCCCCTGCCGCCACGAGGAAAAGCGTGGAGGTCGCAAACCGGAAACCGTCGACCTCGATCATATTGGCGAAGCCGCTGATCCCGGCATCGCTGGCCCACATGCCGATGACAACGGCCGTCGTCAGCACCACGCCGACAAAGCTGAGCCACCCCGCCAGCCGGCTATCGGCCGCCGTCCGGTGCCGCCAGCTCACGACGAGGAGCACGAGCAGAGTCCAGCAGGACAGCAGGACTTCCGGAGCCAGTGCCCGGGTAAGGCCGAGCGGCGTACTCAGATCGAAGTTCACTGGGGAACCTCGCTGGTCCTGGATACCGGTACGACCGGGCTACCCGCACTGGCATGCGGCTCGACCATGTCGATGTACAGCTGGGCCGAAGGCTCCATGCGGGTGAGCACCGGCCTGGGATAGAGTCCCATCCAGAGAATGCCAAGCACGAGCGGAAGCAGCACCGCGACCTCTCTCAGGTTGAGATCGGCCAGGCCGCGATTCTCGTCGTTGTCGAGTGAATTGAAGATGATGCGCTGCACGGCCCACAGGAGATATGCGGCGGCAAAGATGACCCCGGTCGTCGCCAGACCCGTCGCCCAGGGATGTCGCCCAAAGCTGCCGAGCAGTACCAGGAACTCACCGACAAAACCGTTGAGGCCGGGCAGCCCGATGGAGGAGAGTGCCACCAGGGTGAAGATCGCGCTGAAGAGCGGGACAACCCGCGCGATGCCTCCGTACGCTTCAATGAGCCGGGTGTGTCGCCGCTCGTACATCATGCCGATGAGAAAGAAGAGCGCGCCGGTCGAGAGGCCGTGACCGATCATGACCATGAGCGCACCCTGCACGCCCTGCACCGTTGTGGCCCAGATCCCCAGCATGACGAAGCCCAGGTGGCTCACCGAGGAATACGCGACCAGCTTTTTGAAATCCGGCTGCACCATCGCCACCAGCGCGCCGTAGATAATGCCGATCACCGCGAGCGTTACCATGAGCACGCTGACGGTATGACTCAGGGCCACATCCGGAAAGAACGGAACGGCGAATCGTAGAAAGCCATAGGTGCCAACCTTGAGCATGACGCTCGCGAGGAGGACGCTGCCAGCGGTCGGAGCCTCAACGTGTGCATCCGGCAGCCAGGTATGAAAGGGGAAAATCGGCACCTTGATGGCAAAGGCGAGCGCAAAGGCGGCGAAGAGCCAGGGCGCCGCGGTGCCGACCAGCGCCGAGTTCTGAAGGAGGTGATCGTAGGCGAACGAGAAATCACCCGTCGCCTCGCCGACCCGCCGCACCATCACCAGGATCGCCACCAGCATGAGGAGGGATCCGACGAACGTGTAGACGAAAAACTTGATCGCGGCGTAGAGCCGGCGCTGGCCGCCCCAGATTCCGATGATGAAATACATCGGGATGAGCATCAGCTCGAAGAAGACGTAGAACACGAACAGGTCGAGCGAGACAAACACGCCCAGCATGCCGGTGAGCAGTGCCAGAAGCAGCGCGTAGTAGCCGGGCAGGCGCTCGGTGATATAATCCCAGCTGGCGAGCACGCAAAGCGGCATCAGCCCGGTGGTGAGGAGCACCATGAAGAGCGAAATACCATCGATGCCGACCCGGTACGCGATTCCCCACTCCGGTATCCAGCTGAAGGTAGAGGTCAGCTGCATCGTACCCTGGCCGGGGACATAGGCCCACCAGAGTCCGAGGGAAATCACGAACTCGACAATCGTTACCCACAGTGCCAGCTGGCGGGCCACCCGGCCCGGCGCCAGCACCACTGGCACCATGCCGACGACCGGCAGAAGCAGAAGGACGTGGATGATCCAGTGGTCGTACCCAATGGACGTCAGGAAGTTGTTCATAGCGTCTGGCAAATGGCGTATGACAAAGTGCCGGGCAGAAATCCGGGCACAGACCGGCAACGCGCGAATGCAGTAATCCCAGGTGACCGCGGACAATCCGCGGTCACATTGCCATGCGCCATACGCGATACGCCTCTCGAGGAGTTCATCTTACGAAACGACAGCATACAGAATCCACAGCGCCCCCACCAGGAAGGCCACCACGTACCCTCCCACATTCCCGCTCTGCAGCAGACTTCCCACTCGCCCCAGGACTTTGGAGGACCGGGAAGCACCGTTGACCGCGACACCATCGATCAGCTTCTGATCCACCTCCTGCCAGAGGAACACCCGGGAGAACCACACGAGCGGCCGCACGATCAGCGCGTTATAAATCTCATCGATGTAGTACTTGTGGTAGAGCACCCGGGCGAATCCATGGTCTTCGCTGGAACCCGCCGCCGGCACAATCTGCCGGCGACCGGTCATCCGGAAGCCGGCCAGCAATCCCAGCGCTCCGATCATGACTGCCGCTCCGATGAGCATGTATTCCGTCGAGTGCGTCACCTCCGGAGCTGCTCCGAATCCCTCCGCCCGGGCCACAATGGGATGGAGCCAGTGATGGAGTGCGGCGCCGCCCCCGATGATCCCGGGAAGGTTGAGCGCACCGCCCACCAGGCTCAGCATGCCGAGGATGAGCAGCGGACCCGTCATGATCCAGGGTGCCTCGTGCAGGTGCGACCGCTCGGTTTCACCGGTGCGGTTCTCCCCGAGGAAGGTCATGCTCATGAGCCGGGCCATGTAGAACGCCGTGATGAACGCCGCCACAACCCCCATCGCATAGAACAGATAGTAGAGGGGCTGGTCCGCGCCGCGGGCGAATGCCGCGCCCAGGATTTCATCTTTCGAGAAAAATCCGGAGAACGGGGGAATGCCGGAAATCGCCAGGGTTGCGATCAGCATCAGCCCGAAGGTCCACGGCATGTATCGCCGCAGCCCGCCCATGTTCCGCATGTCCTGCGCGTCCTCGTGCGAATGGGTCGCGTGATACGCATGGTGCATCGCGTGGATCACGCTGCCGGCGCCCAGGAAGAGCAGCGCCTTGAAGAAGGCATGGGTGATGAGATGGAAGACGCCCGCCGTGTAGCTGAAGGCGCCGACCCCGAGGAACATGTAGCCGAGCTGGGAGATCGTGGAGTAGGCCAGCACCTTCTTGATATCGTACTGTTTCAGACCGATCGACGCGGCAAAAAGCGCGGTGAGCGCTCCGATTCCCGCCGTCACCAGGCTCGATGTGGGCGCCAGCGTAAAGAGAAGATTCGTGCGAGCGACCAGGTACACACCCGCGGTAACCATCGTCGCTGCATGGATCAGCGCGGAGACCGGCGTCGGGCCGGCCATCGCGTCCGGCAGCCAGGTGTAGAGAGGGATCTGGGCCGACTTGCCGGTGCAGCCGAGGAGAAGAAAGAGCGTAATGGCGGTGACGACACCGCTTCCCATCGGCATCAGCTCTGGTGCGCGGGCGAACACCGTGGTGAAATCGAGGGAGCCCGCCGTGGTCCAGATGAGAAACATCGCGATGAGAAAGCCGAAGTCACCGATCCGGTTGACGATAAACGCCTTCTTGCCGGCGTCCGCATTGGCCTTGACGTTGTACCAGAATCCGATCAGCAGATAGGAACAGAGCCCGACCCCTTCCCATCCGATGAACATCATCGGGAAGCTGGCTCCGAGCACCAGCACGAGCATGAAGGAGACGAACAGATTGAGGTACGCGAAATAGCGCGCGTAGCCTTCGTCCTCATGCATGTACCCGATACTGAAGATATGGATCAGGCTTCCCACGCCGGTGACGACCAGCAGCATGACCGTCGAGAGCTGATCGACCTGAAACGCAAAGTCGACATGGAGTGTCCCGACCGGAAGCCAGGACCAGAGCGTGACAATGTAGGGCGACTCGGAATGCGCACCCTCGACCGCCATGAAGATGGCGACCGCGAGCGCAAAGGCGAGCACCATGACGCCGGCACCCACCAGCGAGACGACGGACTTGGCCTTCGGCTTGAGAAAAGCCAGCGAGGCGTTGACCAGAAAGCCGGCGAACGGCAGCGCGATGGCGAGCCAGATCCAGTCCGCGGCGGTTCCTGCCAGGGAACCGGCCGAACCGGCAGCGTGCTGAGTATCGATTGCTGAAAAGATCATCAGCCTGTGGTCAGGTTGGTGTAATCGGAAACCCGGGTGCTTCTACCAGCGTTCACTTATCGGTTCCTTTGAAAAATCTGGTTCGTTATCGGTAAGCAGTAAGCGGTGAGCGGCCTGTCACAACATTCGCGATCTGCTACGCTGCGCGCTGACCGTCTTTTGCTCTCTACACCCTGACCCAGTCTGAACCCGCTCAGCCCTTAAGCAGGTTGATGTTGTTCAAGTCCACTGATTCAGTATGCCGGAAGATCGCGAGAATGATCGCCAGCCCCACCGCCGCCTCCGCCGCCGCAACCGTCATCACGAAAAACACGATCACCTGCCCCGAGAGTCCGTGCACCTGGGCCAGCGCCACGAACGCGAGGTTCACCGCGTTCAGCATCAGCTCGATGCACATGAAGAGCACGATGGCGTTGCGCCGGATGAGCACACCCGCGACGCCGATGCCGAAGAGAATGGCCGAGAGGGCCAGCGGCTGTCCGAGCAGCATCAGATCCTCCGCTTCGCAAGCACGACCGCCCCGACGATGGCCGTCAGCAGGAGGATCGAGGTGATTTCAAAGGGGATGAGATAGGCCTGGAAGAGCGGTTCCGCCACGGCCCCGACGACTCCTCGCGACTCGGTCGCCTCGAGCCCCGCGCGGCCGGCTGGAAAAACCAGGTCTGGATTGGCGAGTGACTCGGTGTGGGTATACTCAAGCGTTACCCGCTCCGGCGTGTAGTTGACCAGGGGGAGAAGCTTGCTCCCCAGCGCGGCGACAACCAGCACCGCGATCATCCAGAAACCGAACGGGCGCAGGTCGGAGCGGGCGTGTCCGAGGTTCAGCAACATGATGACGAAAAGAAACAGCACCATCACCGCGCCGGCGTAGACCAGCACCTGGATGGTGGCGATAAACGGGGCGTTCAGCAGCACGTAGATGGCGGCGAGGCTGAACATGGTACTCACCAGCCAGAGTGCGGCGGCAATCGGGCTCCGCGACACAATGCAGAGCACCGCCGAAAGCACGGCCACGACCGCAAAGAAATAGAAAACCGCCGTGGCCATCTATTCGCCCTTTGGATCGCTGGGGTCCCACAACGTCGAGACGGCGTGGGTTTGCGACTGCAGCCGCTCGAGGTCATAGACGAACCGCTCCCGGCTGTATTCCGAGCCCTCGAAATGCACCCCGACGTGAATCGCCTCTTCCGGGCAGACCTCCTGGCAGTACCCACAGAAGATGCAGCGGAACTCGTCGATTTCATAAATCAGGGGATAGCGATTCCCCTCTTCATCCTCACCCGGAACCAGCTTGATGCAGTTGGCCGGGCAGATCTGGGGACAGAGGCCGCACGCCACGCACTTGGATCGCCCCTGCTCGTCCGTGAGCATGCGGTGGGTGCCCCGCCAGCGAGGCGAGATACTCCAGTCCGTCGTGCTCTTCTGCTCCGGGTATTGCATCGTCACCTTCGGCTGGAACATGTGCTTGAAGGTGAGCGCCATACCCTTGAGCGTCGCCCGGATGTAGCTCACCTGCTCTTCCGGACGCTTCATCACTTTGACACCGATTGGCATTCGAGCTCCATCCTGTGGAAAGCACCCGTTGAGCAGGTGCAAAGTCCGGTTTCGTTACAACTGCCTCACCGCAAAGGCGCGAAGTCCGCAAAGACTCGCAAAGTTTTACCTGCCTCACCACGTAGCCACGAAAACCGCGGAGGCAGCACGGAATCACCGAAAGCGGGTGATGCCGTGCAAATCACAAGTGGCATTGTCCGAGAAAATACTTTTAGCAACAAAACCTTAAGTCTTTCACCACGTAGGATGTGGTCGCCAGCATTCCGTTGCGACCTCACCCATCACTGTACAAATAGTTGCGGTTCTCCGTGCCTCTGCGTATTTCTCCGTGCTAAAGCTGTTGCTGTTCCGATCAGGCTTTTCAGCGACACTTTAGTGCTGTTTAGAATCAGGAATTTCAGCGCGGAGACATGGTACTGGCACGGGCCAATGCTTCGCGGCGCTGCATCTGTGACCCGGCGATCACCGCGTTGCGATCGAGCAGGAAGAACACCAGGTACAGCACGACCAGGTTGATACCGAAAAGAATCCCGTGCATCAGGATCGGCCGGGTAACGCCGAGGACCTGCTCGATGACGTACATCGCGGTGGCAATGACCATGATGTAAGCCAGCGCGAGCGGCAGCAGCACCTTCCATCCCAGCGCCATCAGCTGGTCAAACCGGAAACGCGGCAGCGTCCACCGGATCCACATGAAGAGGAAGATGAAAAAGAAGACCTTGACGAAAAACGCCAGGAACGTCGCCAGCGTGACCAGTGCCCCGGTATGCGTCTGATCCCAGGTTCCCGGTATGTCCCAGCCCCCGAAAAAGAGCGTCGCGACCATCGCCGACACGGTCACCATGTTCGAGTACTCGGCGATGAAAAAGAGGGAGAACTTCATGGCGCTGTATTCGGTGTGATACCCCGCGATCAGCTCCGATTCCGCTTCCGGCATGTCAAAGGGCAGCCGGTTGGTTTCAGCGAACCCTGAGACCAGGAAGATGAAGAACGAAAGCGAGAGCGGCAGCACGAACCAGAGCCCGGCCTGCTGATGGGCAATGATCTGGGAGAACGAGACATTTCCCGCGAGCAGGAGGACAGGGATGAGACTCATCCCCATCGCGACTTCATAGGAGATCATCTGCGCACTCGCGCGAAGACCGCCCAGCAGCGAATACTTGCTGTTGGATGCCCAGCCGGCGAGGGCGATGCCATACACGCCGAGCGAGCTGATCGCGAGGACAAAAAGAAATCCAATCGGCAGGTCGGCCACGACCATGGGCATCGGGCCCTGGTGCAGAAAGCGGCCGAGGAGCGGCAGTCGAAAATCAAAGCTGACCGGAAGGGGAGCGGCGAACGGTATCACCGCCGAAAGGCAAAGCGCCGGGATGAACGCCATCGCCGGGGCCAGATTGAAGAGTACCCGGCTCGAGAATGGAGGATTGGTCTCTTCCTTGAGAATATTCTTGACGCCATCGGCCGCCGGCTGGAGTAGCCCGGCGAACCCCACGCGGTTCGGCCCCCGCCGGTTCTGCATCCACGCAGAAACCTTCCGTTCCATCAGCGTCAGCAGGGCCACGCCCACCATCATGACCGTAAACACCACAATCATCTTGATGACCGAGAGGAGCAGAAATCCCTTGAACTCCGGCGTCATTGCGCGACTCCTGCTGGTGCAGCAGTCGTGATCGTGCGACCGGTCAACCCGAGCTCGGCGAAGCGAATGCCACCCAACGAAGGCACCAGCGCCGTCATCGCGTCAAACGCCTCCTCCACGGTTGCCGGCGCATCGTATCCCGCGCGGAGCTGGCTCATCACCTCAGAGGCAATCCACCAGGCCGGCCGGGCCATTCCCCGCGCAGCCTTTGCCTGCTCATAGCGCTGAACCCGGTTGTCACGATTGACGAACGTCCCGTTCTCTTCCGCCATGTTGGTCATTGGCAAGACAGCCTGGGCCGTCCGTTCAATCTCCCCGATGACAGTCCCGATCACGATCAACCCGGGATGGCTGGCCAGTCCGGCTGCATCGGCTTCGGGAAGGTCGAGATTGAGCACCACGACAAGCGATGCCCCCACAGCACCGGCAAGGGCACCACGATAATCTGTGCTGTAGCCAAGCAGCCTGGCCCCAGCACCATTCGCAGCGCGCTCAGGGCGAAGGGCCAGGTTGGGGACGCCAGGCAACGGATGCTCAGTGCCCTCGGGGATGTTTACCGCCGCGCTCACCTGGTATCCATCGAGCATCTGTTTCACGAACGCCAGGTCCTCCGTCGATGAGCTGCCATTAGCGAGGATCACCGCTGAACCCCGGCGGCTGGTCAATAACTCGACGACCCGGGCAACGGCGGTATCCCAGTCAACCGCCTGGTGGCGGCCAGCATCGAGGACCAGAGGTGCCTCGATCCGGTCGCCGCGATTCATCCAGCGATAGTCGAGACGGCCATAGTCGCACATGAAATGGCGATTGACTTCGTAGTTGGGCCGCGGGCGAAGGCGAACCACTGTGTTCTCCCGGGTGTCGATCATCATGTTGCAGCCCTGGCTGCAGCCGGGACACACACTCGCCGTCTTGTCCAGCTCCCACGCCCGCGCCTTGTGCAGGAAGTCCTTGGAGATCAGCGAACCGACGGGGCAGAGATCCACCACGTTGCCAGACCACATGTGGGTGAGTTCGTGTTCCGGATCGATCCCGATGTACGCCCGGTCTCCCCGCTCGGATACGTTCAGCACCGGCTCCCCGGCAACATCATCCATGAATCGCACACACCGCGTGCAGAGAATGCAGCGGTTGGGGACGTAGAGCACGTCCGGCCCGAAGTCCTCCACCGGGTTGTAGCGCTTGGCGTACTCTTTGTACCGGGTGGATGCACGGCCTTCCTGAAAGACAAAGTCCTGCAGCTCGCACTCGCCGGACTGGTCGCAGATTGGACAATCGAGCGGGTGATTGATCAGGAGAAACTCGAGCACGGCTTCGCGGGCCTTCTTCGCACTCGTGCTGTTGACATGCACCACCTGGCCCTCAGCAACCGTCGTGACACATGCCGGTGCCAGCTTCGGAGCTTTCTCCACTTCCACCAGGCACATGCGGCAGACCGCCGGCGACGGAAGCGACGGGTGATAGCAATAGTGCGGGATCAGGATTCCCGCCTGCTTGGCAGCCTCGATGATCGTCGTGCCCTTGGCGACGTCGATCGTCATGCCTTCAATGGTGACTTTGACCAACTCTGTCGTCACAGTGAGCCCTTCAGAGGTAAACAGTGATCGGTATTCAGTGAACGGGAGCATTCGTGAGCCATTCTCTCACACCCTGCACCCTGCACCCTGCACCCTGCACCGTTGTATTAAACCGCCGCCATCACCGGTTTCCTGCTCCCGCTTACGTACGCCTCGAACTCTTCAGGGAATTTCTGGATCCCGCTTACCACCGGAGCCGCGCAGGAGTCGCTCAGGACACAGATCGTTTTCCCGGTCATCTGATCCGAGAGGTCCATCAGCAGCGCGAGATCTTCCCGCTTGCCTTTACCGGCCAGCATCCGCTCCATGATCTTTACCGTCCATGCAGTGCCTTCCCGGCACTGGGTACACTGGGCACACGATTCATGCGCGTAGAAACGCGCGAGGCGATATACCTGGTAGACCATGTCGGTGGAATCATCCATCACGATGAATCCCGCAGAGCCAAGCATCGAGCCTTTAGCGACAATTCCCTCGTAATCCATCAGGCACTCTTCGGTCTCAGCCGCCGTCATGATCGGCACCGACGATCCGCCGGGAATCACGGCCTTGAGCTTCCGGCCTGGCCGCATGCCGCCGGCCATGTCGTAGATCAGCTCTTTCATCGGGAAGCCCATGGTGATCTCGTAATTGCCCGGCCGCTGAATATGGCCGCACACGGAGATCAGCTTGGTGCCTGTGCTCTTAGGATTGCTGAGACAGAGTCCCTTGTACCACGCGGCGCCGCGATTGATGATATGCGGAACGGCAGCGAGCGTTTCGACGTTGTTGACCGTGGTCGGAAGCCCGAAGGCACCCGCCTGCGCCGGGAACGGCGGCTTGATGCGCGGGTTGCCTCGCTTGCCCTCGAGCGAATTGAGCATCGCGGTCTCTTCGCCGCAGATGTAGGCTCCTGCCCCGCGGTGCAGCACGATGTCGATCCGCTTACCGCTCCCCATCGCATTGCCGCCGAGCACGCCCTTCGCGTACGCTTCTTCGACTGCCTTGTTCATCACCTTCCATGGCTCGGTGAACTCACCGCGGATGTAGATGTAACAACGCTCAGCCCCGATCGAATACGCCCCGATGGCGCAGCCCTCGATGAGACCATGCGGCGTCCACCGCATGATCTCGCGATCCTTGAACGTCCCCGGCTCGGATTCGTCCGCGTTGCAAACCAGAAAATGCGTCTTGCCGTCATTCTTCGGCATGAACGACCACTTGAGTCCGGTCGGAAAACCGGCACCACCCCGGCCGCGCAGACCCGAGGCTTTCACCTCTTCGATGACGGCGTCCGGCGTCATGGAAAGCACCTTCTTCAGTGCCTCATATCCGCCGCGCTGCACCCAGCCATCGTGCGTCCGCGCGGCCGCATCACCGAAATACTGTGAAAGTACGACGGTTTCCTTCGGGTGACTCGGGTGGGGATAGCCCATTACTGATACCTCTGGAGGATACCGGGCACCCGCTCGGGGGTGACGTTCTCGACAAAATCGTCATTAACGAGCATCGGGGTCGCGAAACCGCACGCTCCGAGGCATTCGACTTCAATCACGGTGAACCGCCCATCAGGGCTCGTGGCGCCGAGCTCTCCGCATCCGGTTTCCCGGAGAATCGTCTTCACGACATCCTCGGCTCCGCAGAGATTGCACGGACTCGTGGTGCAGACCTGGATGAAATTCCGGCCGACCGGGTGCGTGTGATACATCGTGTAAAAAGTGACAACGCCCTTTACCTGTGCCGGAGTCATTCCGAGCACATCCGCTACCTCGGCGATTGCCTGTTCCGAGATCCATCCGCGCGCTTCCTGAATCATCCAGAGCGCGGGAAGGAGCAGTGCCTGCCTGGTGGGATAATTGGCGGACATCCGGTCCAGCTTTGCCCGCGTCTCGCCCACGAAGACCGGCTCATACGGAGCCGCATCGTGCGCCACGCCCGGACCAGGCTCGGGGGCATGGGCCGACGTCGGCATCTTGGGTGTTCCAGTGCTCATCGGTCTACTTCTCCCATCACGATGTCAATGCTCGCATTGATGGCAATTACGTCCGACAGCAGGGCACCTTCGCAGAGTCTGGGCAGGCAGGCAAGATTGATAAAAGCCGGAGGCCGGATCCGCCACCGCACCGGCTTTGCGGTTCCATCGCTGACGAAATAGTAGCCCAGCTCACCCTTGGGATTCTCGATGCCCATGTACGCCTCGCCCAGGGGAGCCTTCACCCCCTCCATCACCTGCTTGAAGTGGAAGATCATCGCTTCCATGTCGGTCATCGCGCGGGACTTGGGCGGAAGTATGAGACGCGGGTCGCTCACATTGAGCGGAGCGCCCTTCAATTTCTCGAGGCGATCGAGCGCCTGCTCGAGAATGCGCGTCGCCTGGAACATCTCTTCGAGCCGCACGCGATAGCGATCGTACACGTCGCCATGCTCACCAATCGGCACATCGAAGTCGTAGGTCTCATAGCCGAGATACGGGCGATCCTTCCGCACATCGTAGTCGACGCCGCTGGCCCGGAGCATCGGCCCCGAGAGTGAGTAATTGATCGCATCTTCCGCGTTCATGCTGCCGACGCCCTGGGTTCGCCCGATCCAGATCGCGTTCCGGGTGAACATCGTGTCCACTTCCTTGAGCGTACCCGGAAAGGTGCGACAGAACTCGCGAAGCCCGGCTTCCCAACCATCGGGAATATCTGCCATCATGCCGCCGACACGGGTCAGACTGGTCGTGAGCCGGGCGCCGGTCCATGACTCCTGAAGATTGTACACCCGCTCCCGCTCCTGGAACGACCAGAGGAAAGGAGTGAACGCCCCGAGGTCGATACCAGTGGTGCCGAGCCAGACCAGGTGTGAGATGATGCGGCTCATCTCGCAGGCGATGACGCGCAGCACCTGGCATCGTTCGGTGATCTCGATGCCCATCAGCTTTTCGGCTGCCAGTGCCAGGCAGACGTTGTTTGCCATCGGGGCGAGGTAGTCGGTCCGATCGGTAAGCGGAATGATCTGGTTATAGTGCCGGTATTCGCCGAGCTTCTCGAAGCCGGAATGGAGATAACCGACATGCGGGATGACCCGCCGCACGACTTCTCCTTCCAGCTCTACCACCAGGCGCAGAACGCCGTGCGTGGCGGGATGCTGGGGGCCCAGGTTCACCAGCATGTGCTCGCCGGCCAGGTGGTCGGTCGGTTCCGACGACACAGGACGGACAGGACGAAGAGTAGGATTGCCGGCAGCGTCGAGCCCGGGCGTGCTGAGCGCGAATTCCAGAGTACGAGTGCTCATCCGACGTTCCCCCGCTCACCATCGACCAGTCGTTTCTTCATGTCTTCGGGCAGCTCGCCGTACGCCTCGGCAATCGAGAGTTCTTCGAGCGAGTAATGCGCCTCTGGATTTGCGTCCAGCGCCTGCCGGGTCTGCTCCGAACGACTGAAATGCCCGCGAAGAGGAAAATCCTTTCTCAGCGGGTAGCCCTCGTGATAGGTCTCCCACATGAGGATGCGGCGAAGATCAGGGTGATTGGTAAAGGTCACCCCGAACATGTCGTAGACCTCGCGCTCCAGCCAATCGGCTCCCTTCCAGAGATCGACGATCGAGTCGACGACCAGCGGTTGCGTCTTGTCGAGCGCGATCTTGATGCGGAGATCCGCTTTTCGGCCGAGTGACCGAAGCTGATAGACCACTTCGAGCGGGAGACCCGCGTCGCGATACTCGACGGCCGTGACATCGGTGAGATAGTTGAACTCCTGCCCCGGCGTGTCCCGAAGCCAGGCGAGGATTTCGTGCGCGCGCTCCCGGCTCACGTACACGATCGTATCGCCACAGCTCACCGCGTGACGTTCGATCGCGGTGCCGAACTGAGCCCGGAGCGCCGCGACTGACGACGACAAGACCGCCGGACTCCCCTGACGCTCGCCGGTTGCGGGAGATGGAGTGGAAGGTGCCGTCATATCAGGAGGATCGCGTCTGGTGAATCGAATTGCCAAAGGGCTCGGACAACTCGTCCACCCGTTCAGCCGGAAGGAACAGCCCGGACTCGCTCACCGGATATTCCTGCCTGAGTGATTCATCCCGGAAACTCTCGCCTTTGATCTTCTTCTGCAGCAGCGTGATTCCGTAAATCAGGCCCTCGGGCCGGGGCGGACACCCCGGCACGTAGACGTCCACGGGAATGATGGTGTCGATGCCCTGGACCATCGCATAGTTGTCGAAGATGCCGCCGGTAGAAGCGCAGGCGCCCATTGAGATGGCCCACTTGGGTTGCATCATCTGATCCCAGATCCGGCGAATGACGGGAGCGAGCTTGAAAGGAAGCCGGCCGGCACAGATGAGCACGTCGGCCTGGCGGGGAGAGAAGCTCATGCGCTCCATCCCGAACCGCGCCAGGTCAAACCGGCTGGCCGCGGTCGCCATGAACTCAATGGCGCAGCAGGCGGTGCCGAATGGCATCGGCCAGAGCGAGTTCGCCCGAGACCAGTTGGTAAGAAAATCCAGCCGGGTAGTGAGCCAGTTGGGGGACGCGACCGAGATTTCAGTACCGGTCTCCCCGGCGGTTTCGGTGGCGGGATTCACGACCCGCTCAGGATTGCTTACTCCCATTGGAGGGCACCTCGCTTCCAGACATAGACGTAGCCCACTACCAGGATCAGAATGAAAACCAGCATCTCGATCAGGAGCAGCCCGCGCATGCCCAGAAACTGCTGAAAGGCCACCGCCCAGGGGATCATGAAGACGGTTTCGATGTCGAAGATGATGAACAGCATCGC
>JBDTQP010000042.1:0-16659 GCA_039932125.1 Gemmatimonadota bacterium | reverse complement strand
CGAATCGCTTCGAGAAAGGGCATCGGAGAAATCTAACCGTGGACTTGCCGCGTGCGCGCCGGCTCTGGACAACAGAAAAGGCGCCAGCCACGGCGCCTCCGCATCCCCCTCACCGCTCGCCGGCTATTCATACCGCAACGCTTCAACGGGGTCCAGCTTCGAGGCTTTATTGGCTGGATACAACCCGAAGACGATGCCGGTGAACGTCGAAGCAATCACGGACCAGATCACCGACGAAAGCGGTACTGTAGCAGGGAGCCTTGGGAGGAAGGTGCGAATGCCCCACGCGATGCTGGCGCCGAGGGCGATGCCGACCAGGCATCCGATCAACGTGAGCGTAGCCGCTTCGACCAGGAACTGGAACATGATCTCACGACGGGTCGCGCCCAGTGCCTTGCGCACGCCAATCTCGCGAGTCCGCTCGGTGACGGAAATCATCATGATCGCGATGACACCAACACCTCCCACCATCAGGCCGACGCTGGAGAGCGCCAGCATGACGAAGAAAAATCCCTGGGTGATCTGGTTGAAGCTATCCAGGAACTTGTCCGAGGAGACAACGGAAAAGTTATTTTCCTGGCTCGGCTTGAGCTTGCGCGAGATGCGGAGCGCCGTCGTGACCTCGTCCTGCGCTTCCTGAACAGTGGCGTTATCGCGCGGAATCACCGCGATTTCCATCCAGCCCTTCCAGTAGTCAGCCACTTTCTCAAACGTAGTGTGCGGAATCGCCAGGCGAGGTGAAGACGAGTTGCTGAAGAGCGAAGCAGGCTCGACGTGAAGTCCCACCACTTCGAAGGGTTCTCCGAACAGCCGGATCCGCTTCCCGATCGGATCCAGCCCTGGAAAGAGCGACTCGGCCAGTTTGTCATTGATCACGGCGACACGCGCACCAGCGGCGTACTCCATCTCGGTGAAGTTGCGACCGAGCTTGAGCTCACCGCCATTGACCCGTATCCAGCTGGGGCTGTAGCCGGCAACGTTTACGCTGCTGAGATTGGTTCCTCCGTAGCTGACCGGTCCGCCGGAGTTTTCGCCGATATTCACGTCGCTGATCGCGGGGAGCGAGCGAATGAGCTCCGCGTCCTCGCTGGTGAGCCACGGGTTCTTCCGCCATGGCGAGAGCTCGTCGGAGCCGTCGCTGATGTTGAGTCCGCCAGACCAGTAACGAAAGACAAAGAATGTCTTGGGTCCCAGGCTCTCGATGACCGCGGTCGCGCTCCGGTTGATTCCTGTAATCGCCGAGCCGATAACAATGACCACCATGACACCGATGGCCACACCAAGGATGGTGAGCCCCGCGCGGACCTTGTTGGCCCGGAGAGAGTCCAGGGCGATGCCCACGCCCTCCCCGATCCGGGAGAACGAAAAGCCATAGCGTCGATTCATTCGGCCCTCAGTGCGTCAATAGGATCGAGATTGGCGGCACGGTACGCCGGATAGACTCCGGCCGCCATGCCGACGATAAGTCCGACGCTCACGCCCACAACCAGCGACCAGGTCGCCACGGCGGCCGGCAACGGGGTGAGCGCCTTCACGAGAAACGCGAGTCCGATACCTGTGGCGATGCCGAGCGCGGCACCGAGGGTCGACAGGGTGGCGGACTCGACGACAAACTGGGACAGGATATCGCTGCGCTTGGCTCCCAGGGCTTTCCGGATTCCAATCTCCCGGGTCCGTTCGGTGACCGCCATCAGCATGATGTTCATGATCACGATGCCGCCCACCACCAGCGAGATGCCCACCAGCAGGGGAAGTGCCAGCATCAGCACGTTGGAGATCTTCTGCCAGCCCTCGAGGGCGCCTTCGGCCGTTTCCAGCACGAAGTTGTCCTCGATTCCTGGTTTGAGCTGGCGCCGGACCCGCATGAGCCCTTCCACCTCGTTCATCGCGGACCGCAACATGTCCGGGTTGTCCGGCTTGATGCTGACCTGGTCGAGAATATTCATGGGACAGATCAGCCGCCGGCCCGGAGCGGTGTAGGGCATGATGGCGAACTTGTCCATCGAAAGCCCGAACAGCGTGCCTTGCGGCTCGACCACACCGATGACGCGATAGGGAAGTCCGCCGATCACGACAGACTTGCCGAGCGGCTCCGTGCCCTCGAAGAGTTTCTCCGCGAGTATGTCGCCGAGCACAACCACCGGCACCGCGGCGCGCACCTCCTGCCGGGTAAACGCCCGGCCGGTCCGCACAACGTAATTCTTGATTTCAAGGTAGGAGGGTTCCGTCCCGACCAGATCCATGTCCTTCGCAAACCGGCCATCGTAGGAGATGGTGACCCGGTCCGAGCAGAAGCGGGCGAATGTGGCCGGCGTCTTCACGCGCTCCTGGACGTAGTCGGCGTCATCGTAGGTGATCCGGGGGCGGCGGAACCATGAGCGCCAGACCTCTTCCGAAATGTTCCCGGTCGTAATATTGGGCCGCTGGCGCAGGTTGAACGTATTGATGCCGATGATGGCGCCCGCAAACTTGTCCCGCATGTAGACGTTCATACCCTGGATGATCGAGACCACCGCGATCAGGAAAGTGACCCCGATCAGCACGCCGATCAGCGAGAAAAAACTCTTGAGCTTCTGAACCCGGATGGCTGATAACGCCATCCGCACTGCCTCAAAGAGGCGCATTATGCCGCCGCAACGCTGGGGTTGATTTTGTCGCTCTCGATCATCCCATCCTTGATCACCACCACTCGATGAGCATATGCCGCGATTGACGCCTCGTGAGTCACCAGGATCACAGTCTGGCCCTGGGCATGCAGCTGTCCGAACACCCGCATGATTTCCTCGCTCGTCGTGCTGTCGAGATTGCCGGTGGGTTCGTCGGCCAGCAGGATCGAGGGTTCATTCACCAGCGCGCGGGCTATTGCGACGCGCTGCCGCTGGCCGCCGGAGAGTTCATTAGGCCGGTGGTGCAGCCTGTCGGCAAGCCCCACCCTGGTCAGGGCCGCCACCGCGCGCCGTCGGCGTTCGCTACTGCTGCTGCCGGCATATACCAGCGGCAGCTCGACGTTGTGCAGGGCCGAAGCGCGGGCCAGCAGATTGAAAGTCTGAAAAACGAACCCGATCTCCTTGTTGCGCACCCGGGCCAGAGCATTGTCAGTGAGCCGGGAAACCTCCTGCCCATTGAGCCAGTATTCACCGCCGTTCGGCGTGTCCAGGCAGCCCAGCAGGTTCATCAACGTCGATTTTCCGGATCCCGACGGACCCATGATAGCAACGTACTCGTTCCTCCGAATCGCGAGATTCACTCCTCGCAACGCGTGAACCCGTTCCCCGCCCATATCGTACTCGCGGGTTAAGCCGGTCACGTTGATGACGATGTCGTTCACAGCTTCCTGGCTCCCTGACCTGCGCTGTCCGCTGAAGCTCGCACGCGCGTGCTGTCCTTGATTTCACGAATGGCCTGATAAGGCCCGGCGACGATCGTGTCGCCTTCTTTCAGCCCACTCAGGACCTCGAAGTGTTCCTCTCCCGCAATACCGACTTTCACCGGCTGGAAAAATGCCATCCCGTCCCGCACGATGAAGACACCCTCGGTCTCGCGCTTGCCCCGGCTCGCGGTCGCGGAGTCCTGCGGCCTTGACTCGTTAGGCACTGGTTCGTTTTCGCGCACCGTCAGCGCAATGATCGGGAGCGCCAGCGAGTTCCTCCTCGTATCGGTCACGATCTTGGCGGTGGAGCTCAGGTCCGGCCGGATATCAGCGGGTGGATTATCCAGAGTGACCTCGACATCGAAATCCACCGCCCGGTCGCTGCTGCCGCCGGAGGTCTGAGTCGCGGTCAGCTGCGCGCTGTTGCTGATCTTGGTCACTCGGGCCGCAAAGCTGGTATCGGGGAAGGCGTCGATCGTGACATTCACCGAGTCTCCCATGTGCAGCCGCACGACATCCGTCTCGTCCACCTGCACTTTGGCCAGCACGACCGAGAGATCCGCGATCGTCATGAGCAATGCAGTTTCACGGGAGAACGTTCCCGGGACCGCGACTTCACCGACTTCAACCGGGAGACGCACCACCCGGCCGGACATAGGGGCAGTCAGTCGCGTCTTGGAGAGGTTGTCCCTGGCTTCCTGGAGCCCAGCCTGCGCCTGGGCGACCTGGGCGCGGGAGGAGTTGTTGTTCGCCACCGCCACGTCATAGGACGTTTGCGCCTGCTCGACAGATTCAATCGAGATCAGTGTGGAGCCGGACTTTTGAAGCTCCGTGGTTCGGTTGAGTGCCCGCTCGGCCTGGTCCATGGTGGCGCGAGTCTGGACCAGTCCTGCCTGGCTGGACGCGACGAGTGCCTCGGCGCGCGAGACCGCCGCCTGGTAGATCGTCGGGTCGATCTGCAGCAGGAACTGGCCCTTCGAGACCAGGTCCCCTTCCTTAACTGCGATCTGGGTGATACGTCCCGTGATGTCCGCGCTGATGTCGACCGACGACTTGGCGTCGATCTTTCCGCTTGCGGTCACCGAGGAGACAAGGTCATGGCGGCCGACCTTTTCAATCCGGACCTCGGTCGCCTTCTTGCCTCGGCGGGATGCTCCCATTACGAGGACCGCGACAATGACGAGAAGCAATCCGGTGCCAACGAGGCCCAACTTCATGCGGCGCGACATGTGCTTTCCTTGTTAGCGAAGAGGGCGGCCCACGGCCGCTTCCAGGGCGGCGATGGCCTTGTGGTAGTCATATACAGCATTGATGTAATCACCTTCAGCCCGAACCACGTCGTTCTGCGCGGTCGAGAGTTCCAGCGAAGTCCCGCTTCCCAGGCGATAACGATCCTGGGCAAGGCGGAGCTGGTCGCGCGCGGCTTCCCGGTTGGCCTGCTGAACGACAATGGCCCGATACGACGTGCCGATTGCCAGGTAACGCGACTCCACTTCGGTACGAACCTGCAGTCCGCGGGCGCGGACATTCTCATTCAGATCTTCCTGGTTAGCCCGAGCCTGGCTCACTCGAAGCGTCCGTCCGAACCCGGTGAAAAGCGGAACCGACAACGTCAGATTGACTCGGAACGGCTGCTTTTGGAAGTCGAACAGGCCAACGTTGTTGCTGGATAAAATCGAGCTGCTGAGCGCGGGGTCCAGCTGAGTCCTGGTGGGATCAATGAAAGCCGTATCGCAGTTGAGCGGCGGCAATGGCGTCGTGAGACCCGCCCGGATCTGGTTGTCGAGATCGCACTGGGCCGCGCTTGAGAGCGCGCCGGTGAACGCATTGGAGATCAACGACTGCTCATCGGTAACGCGCTGGCTGAAGCCGCTCCATCCCGCCTGGACCGAGAGCGTGGGAAGGTAAGCCGACTTCGCGGCCCGTAGGGTCCAGGCGGCCGCATCCTCACGGGCCTGCACCGCCCGAAGCGCCGGGTTCTGTTCACTGGCCAGCGAGAGCAGCTGGGGGAGATCAAACGATGGCTCAGTCACCGGAAACGAATCGGTCAGGGCGATCTGGTCCACCATGACGGGCGGCACCACACCCATGCGGCGGAATAGCTCGAGCTTGGCCTCGTTGTCGGTCTGAATCGAACGGAGCAGCGCGACCTGCGCCTGGCCAAGCTGGACTTCAGCCTGACGCACATCGATGAGCGTCGATTGTCCAACCTGGTACTTGGCCTGGGCCAGCTTGAGGAAGTCTTCCTGCCGCTGCACCTGTTGCCGGTTTACCGCGACCTGAGCGGATGCCTGGAGCGAGATCAGGTACTGCTGGGTAACGTCGAACTTGAGCGCCGAGCCTGCTCCAGTGATGTCCTCCTGGGCGGCGCGCTGGTTCGCCTTCGCCTGGCCGGGGCCGCTGAGCACGGCGCCATCCAGCTGCCAATTCAGATTGAGCCCGTAGTTTGACGTGATGATCGGCGAGGTCGCACGAATGAATCCGCCACCGAAGTTCGACTGGCCGGAACCGGTATAGCCCACTCCACCATTGACACTGACCTGGGGAAGGAAACTTCCGTATGCATTCCTCACCCCCCATTTTGCCGGACCGGCGTCATTGAGAGTCTGACGATACGTTGGGCTGTTTCCCCGCGCCTGATCGAGTGCCTCTGCCAGCGTGAGCGTCGCGGCGGGAACAGGTGGAGCATTTGTTGTGGTGGAGTCCTGGGCGGCCACGGCGGCGGGCATGCCTAAGACAATGACGGACAATGCAATCCAGCGGCCCATGACGGTATCCTTGAGTAAACGGGATGGCCAAGCTGCCCCCTATACGGGGGAGGCAATAATCAGGTTTCAGCCTGCGACGAACACGATTCAACTAGCTGATCGGTAAGATCTTACTGAGACCGAATGAGGGCAGCGGAGATGAATTATTGGCGGAGACGAACAATTTCAATGCCCGAGGCTGGAAACTGAAGGCGAGTCACGCGCCCCGAATCGTCCATCCAGATGGTCCCCGCGATCTCACCGGCCATTATGATGCGAGTCCCCTGGTCACCGTCGCCCGTGAGTCGCTGAGCCGTAAAAATTACCTGCTTCCCGGTTACCGGAAACAGCCCGGTTATTGCTCGACCCTCGGGCGTGGCGAGGTCGGCGACGGCGGTGTACAAAGCGAAGGCGCTGTCTGCCAGTCCCACGAGAAGAGCTGGAGCCGCAAGCTCGCGAATCGCCTCGGAGCCGACTGAAGTCGTGCGGACGCGAACGGTATTCCGCGCCAGCTCTGCCAGCACCCGGCCGGGTCCTCGAGTGACCTGCATCGCCACAAAGCTGCCGTCAGGCCGCCGCTCCAGCACCGCCTCCTGGGTAAACTGGGGAGTGACCGAAGGCGAACGGGTCCGGGAGACGATGGTTGTTCCGCTCGCGCCACCCTGGCGCGTATTCTGGACGACAAACTCTTCCCGTCCAATCTCGCGTCCTGCCGAGCGGATGCTCAGCGTGCCTGCATCGCGATTTTGCGCGGTCAACGGCGCCGCCGCAATCGTCAGCAGGGCGGCCAGGGGCAGGAACAGAATCACGTCTTGGACTCTCCGTCAGGGACAAAACAGAAGCAGCGCTCAGCAATGCGCTCAAGAATGAATCTATACAATTGTTCGCCCTTTTGGGCCGACGCCATACTGGGAAACCCCAGGGACCCGACGACCGTTGGAATCGGGCGACTCTCGCCTCTTCGATAGCGGGCCAGCTGACCTGGTGTCAGCGCAAAATCCTGGGCCTCGGACATGCGCACAAGGTGGGGCGCTATGTATAATAGAAGCGATGTATCCACCTCTCCGCCGTGAATGGGCCCGCCCGGCCTCTCGATCAGCTGGCCGAAATCGAGGGCGAAAATATCCACGACATGCACCTTTGCATCGAGCACGCGAATGGTGCTGAGTGCTTCCTGGTGCGCTTCTCCTCCTTGTGCCGTCAGGACGACAATTTCCCGCACTCGCGCCCACGTCTCCCAGGATTCCACCAGCTCGTTCATGACCCGGTGGAGTGTTTTGCGTTTGAGCGTGGCGCCTCCGGTGAACGTCCACCGCGTCGAAGTGTTGACCCCATATTCAAGGGTAGGCGCTCGGGGGATCGTGAACCGTGCCGAGAGATCATCTGCGAGGCGCTCGACGATAATGCTGTCGATCCCGAGCGGGAGGTGGGGACCGTGCTGCTCGGTCGTCCCGACAGGAACGATGAGCCAGGGCCGGCCAACCAGACATTCGCGCACCTGCGCTGGAGTCATTTCCTTTAATCGCCAGGGATGTTCCGGTTGATTCATCGCGTCCGTTGGTGGCTGCTGGTTGTGGTCGGCACTTCCGTTTCCGTTGCCGAGTGGTTGCGTCATCCCAGGCTGCTCTGGGCGGTCCTGCTGTGGCTGCTCGTTCCGACGGCGTATTGGATACTGCGGCCGCTCACCCGGCGGCGGCACTGGATGGCCTTCATCGTCCTTTCCTGCCTGGCCATCGCAACAAGCTATCACCATTGGCGGCTCGACACCGTGGACCATCGATGGCCTCAGCTACGAGAATCCCTGGTCAGCGGTGCATTCCACTCGCTTGCTGGAGAATTGAAAGCGGCCCAGCGAATCACGGAAGACCTTGTTGCCGCCGCGAGCCGGGCATCGAAGGTCTCTCAAGACGAAGCCTTTGAGAACCTCGCTGCCTCCCTGCCGGACAATGTCGGCGAGGTCGGCGTCGTCATTTTCGACGCAGGCGATGTCCCCTATGTCTGGGCCGGACAGTTCCGCATCGTTCCGCGCGCACTCGGTGATTCGTTGCAGGTGCGCGCGAACCGGTTTTACCTCGTGCTTGAAACCCGGAAACATCTGGAAAATGGCCGGATCGCGGTGGCCAGTCTCCTGTTGTGGGCTGCTCCGGTCGTGCCCGATCGCGCCCGCAGCCTCGCTTCGCGTTTTCATCAGAAGACCGGGGTGGACCTGATCGTCTACCCGCCGGGTGGCGCGCCGGCGGGTGTCGAGGTGTTCGACTACGAGCAACCCACGACGGCCGGAGTTCGCGTGCTTTTCAGCGCCCAGCCGCTTCCGCCGGAACAGGGTGCTTCGAAAACCGAAGCGCTGAGACAGGCGGGTTCCTGGATCACCGGATTGCTGCTGCTGTTTATCGTCCTTGCCCTGCTGGTTGAGCCAAGGCCGTGGTCCAGAATCCTGATACTCTGCGCGCTGTTCTGGGTGTATCTCCGCTCGCCGGCGGGGGAATTTCTGGGGCTGGCTTCATGGTTTTCCTCCGCCACATTCTACCGTTCACTGCTGGGCCCGTTCTCCAGCTCGGCCGGCATTCTCGCTCTGACCAGCGCGCTCGTGACCTTAGGAGCGATTACGCTCTGGCGCAAGCGTTTGCCGCTCCGCTGGTACAGCGTCGTGACCGGTATCGCGCTGCTCATTGTCGCACCATACGCCATGCGAGAGCTCGGTCGCGGCATAACTCCGCCGTCAAATGGTGTATCGCCGGGCCTCTGGCTCACGTGGCAAATCACGCTTCTCCTTGCCACCGCGGCACCCATCGTGATGGCTGCGGCACTCTTCCGCGGCGATCGGCCGGTCTCGCGGACACCGGGGTCGATCTGGATCGGGGCGGCGATCGCGGTGATCGCAACGATCGCGGGGGTGTACGTATGGGGCCCTCAAATCGGCTGGCCGCCATGGTACACCTTTCTCTGGACCCCGGCTCTCTTCCTCGTCACTCGTCCAGCCCCTCGATGGGGGGCGATCGCCGGCATCGCCATCGTGGCTGGTTGCGCCGCCGGATTGATCACGTGGGGTGCCGTGCTCGAGGGAAGACTCAACGTCGCCCGCAAGGATGTGGGTGGACTCGGTAGCGAGCCCGATCCGCTGGCGCTCCGGCAACTGGAACTGTTCGGTCAGCAGGTTCAACTGGGACCATCGCCAACCACCGCGTCAGAATTGTTTGCCCTCTGGCGCGGCTCCAACCTGGGCCTGGAAGACTATCCCACTCAACTGGCGCTGTGGAGCACGGCGGGTGAACCCCTCGTGGAGCTGCGCCTGGATTCGCTGGACGTAAGCCAGGCGCTGGTCTCCGCATTAGTGCGCAACATGGATTCAACCCAGGTGAGACAGAGCGTTCAGCTTGCGCGAACACCAGGCGTGCATTCGCTCCTGCTCCAGCGTACCTCACCCGGCATGGTGCTCAGCGCAGCTATCGGTCCGCGCAGCCGCCTCATGGTCCCCGATCGCCTTGGGCGACTGCTGCATCGGCAGCCGCTCGATGCGCCGCTGTACTCGCTCACCTTGTCGCTGCCCACTCCCGGCGCGAAACTCGACAGCCTTCGGCTGCATTGGCGGCGGGAAGGCTGGCGGGTGCGAGGAGAGCGGCAGCTCGCACTTCAGGATGGCGTCCGTCACGTCCATGCTATCGTGGATCTACGCGGACCTATTCCGATCTTTGTGCGGGGCGTCCTGGTCGTCCTCCTTGACCTCGGTCTTATGATGCTGCTCTGGGTGGCTGTTGAAGGGCTGGCAGGCCAGCACTTCCGGCAGTGGTCCTGGCAACGGCTTCGGCGATCCTACCAGGCAAGGCTCGCCGTGACGCTTGGCATCTTCTTCATTGTCCCGGCTGCCGGGTTCGCTGGCTGGGGGTTTGGCCGTCTCCGGGCGGAAGACGATCGAACACGGGATCTGGTCATCACCCAGACACTCCGCGATGCCGTACTCAGCGCGGGCAGCATTCCCCAGGAGTCGATCGATCGCACCACGGATGGCCTTCTGCAGCTGAGCCGCAGAATCGATGCGGAGCTCGGCCTCTTTTCCGGAGGTGCGCTCAGAGGGTCCAGCTCTCCACTGCTGGTGGAACTTGGGGTCATTCCGTCGCTGCTTCCGCCCGATGCATTCCAGAGCCTCGCGCTGGCGGATGAGCTTGAGCTCACTGCCAACGGTCCTTTCGACCAGCCCCCGACCCGGATTGGGTATCGAGTCGTCCGGCCGGGACCCTCATCGGTCATCGGGATTCTCGCATCGCCGCAGCCCGCCTTCGATCCGGAAGTGGGCGAAGAGCAGACAGACCTGGTCCTTGTTCTGCTCCTCGCGACGCTGATCGGCGCCGCCGGTGCCCTGGCCGGCGCTCAAGCCGCCTCGCGCGCCCTTTCACGGCCAGTGGCCGACCTCCGCGCGGCGGCCCTGGCACTGGGAGAAGGCAAGTTGGTTACTCCGCCGGCCCAGGCGCCGCCAGTCGAATTCGAGCAGGTATTTGGCGCATTCGGCCGGATGGCGGCAGACATTCGTAGCAGCCAGGCAGCATTGGAGGATGCTCGCCGGAGGACGGCAGCCGTCCTCGCCACAGTGGCGACCGGAGTTATCGCGCTGGACCAGGAAGGCCGCGTTCTCATCGCCAACCAGAGAGCCGAGGAAATCCTCCATATTGCCGTGCGGGAAGGCGAGCGCGTTTCCGAGCAGCTGACGCCGGAATGGCAGCCACTGGCCGAGTCTGTTGCGCATGCCCTGGCTCACCCGCAAGACCAGGCCGGCTCACTTGAAGTGGATGCGGGCGGCCGACGGATTCGCCTTCAACTCGCGCGCCTGGGTTCCGGCGTGAACGGCGTGGTTGTCGCCCTTAACGATTTCACCGATGTGTCCCGTGCCGAACGAGTACTGGCATGGGGTGACATGGCTCGGCAGGTCGCCCACGAGATCAAGAATCCACTCACCCCCGTCCGGCTCGGAATGCAGCACCTCCTTCGCGTCTATCGGGATCGCCAGCCGGATTTTGCCGCCACACTTGATGAAACGGCAACGCGCATCCTGGCTGAAATCGACCGGCTGGACACGATCGCGAGAGCGTTCAGCCGGTTCGGCGCTCCCGCGGAATCGGCCGCCGCGCTGGAGCGCGTTGATATGACCGGCACGGCTGCGGAAGTCGTTCAGCTCTACCAGCTGGCGGAGTCGGGAGCTGCCGTTGTTCTTCGCGCGGACGGCCCGGTCTGGAGCGTTGCGCGAAGAGATGAGGTCAAGGAGGTCCTGGTCAATCTGCTCGAGAATGCGAGAAATGCCGGGGCGCACCAAATCGAGGTTGTCGTGAGCGCCGGAAGCATCGTGGTGGAGGATGATGGTGGCGGCATGCCGGCCGATCAGGTCGAGCATATTTTCGAGCCGCGCTTCTCAGCGACGACCAGTGGCTCGGGACTCGGACTTCCGATCGTCCGAAGGCTGGTAGAGAGCTGGGGTGCCAGTGTTAGCGTCACTAGTGAAGTGGGGAAGGGAACCCGCGTCTCCATTGTTCTTACCGATGCCGTTCCTCGGTGACCGCCGGAGAGTTCCATGACCGTCACGGTGAGTGAGTGGAGCAGGGACGCGTATATCGTCAGCAATGATCCAGCCCGGCTGCAACTCGACGTTATCCATGCATACCTGGCACGTTCCTATTGGGCTGCGAAGATCCCCATGGAAACCGTCGTGCATTCGCTGCAGCATTCCATCGGATATGGTGTGTATCAGGACGGCATCCAGGCCGGGTTCGCGCGCGTCATCACCGACTTTACGACTCTGGGCTATCTGGCGGACGTCTTTGTGCTGGAAGAACATCGTTCGCGCGGGCTCGCTCGATGGCTCGTGCGCTGCATCCTGGAAACGCCGGAACTTGCCACCCTTCGGCGCTGGGTCCTCATCACCCGTGACGCCCACGCGATCTATCACCGTGCGGGATTCTCGCAAGCGGCACACCCGGAACGCTACATGGAGATTGTCAGAATCAATCCGTACGATGGCTCCGCACCTGGCGCTGCCTAGACTTCCCCGTCCTTCTTCCCGGGTGCTGCATGCATGTGAGCTCACTCCACGTCTATCCGATCAAATCTGCCGGGGGAATTTCTGTCGAGGAAGCGTCGCTGGACGATTTTGGCTTTGCGATGGATCGCCGCTGGATGATCGTCGATAGTCGCGGCGCCATGGTGAGCCAGCGTGAGGCACATCGGCTTGCGCTGGTGAATGTCTCCCTCGATCGCAATATGATCCAGGTAAGCGCAAGCGATATGGAGCCACTCACGGTATCAGGTGAGGAAGGGAACGGGCCGACGATCGAGGTGGCCGTCTGGGATGATCGCTGTGCAGCTCTTGATGCAGGCGACGTTGCCGCTGAATGGTTTTCCGGGTTCCTGGGAATGCCAGTTCGTCTGGTGCACATGCCAGGCACCACTTTCCGGAGAGTGCACCCGGGTTTTGTTCCGGAAACCCGCCGAGTGAGTTTCGCCGATGCCTTTCCGGTGCTGCTGACTACCGAAGCTTCCCTCGCGGACCTGAATGCGAGGATGGAGACCCCGCTCCCGATGAATCGTTTTCGCCCAAACCTGGTTGTCCGAGGCACCACGCCGTTTGAGGAGGATGAGTGGCGCCAGATCCAGATCGGGCCGGTCACGTTTCACGTCGTGAAACCCTGCGATCGCTGTGTGATCACCACGATCAACCAGGCAACGGCAGAGCAGGGGAAGGAGCCTCTCAGGACACTGGCTCTCTTTCGCAAACGGAACGGACAGGTCTTCTTCGGACAGAACATCGTCCATCAAGGCCCGGGCATCATCAGGGTGGGAGATCGAGTCCTTATAGGCGCAGCCGCTCCCTGAGCCGGCCCGTCAGGATGGTAGGCACCCGATCGAGACGATCGGCGACAACCCGGATCGCGAGCTCACTGTGAGACCACCAGCTAGGTTTTCGTCCCCCACTTCTGTCCAGCGCCCGGGCCAAGGCGGCAGGCCCATGGCTCACCGCCCTTCCTATTTCTATGACCAGATCTCTCAATCCGAAACCAGGTCCGTCAGAAACCGGGTCACGCGATCATCGTGTGACTGGGCCAGCCAGAAGAGAGCCTTCTTGCGGAGGTCGGGGTCGGGGTCATGCCGAGCGAGGGTCATAAGGCGGTCAACGGCGGCTGTTTCGTGTCTCTGGGAGTAAACAAAAATGATCTGTTCCTTGATCTCCCGACTGTCCGAATGCGTATAGAGATCCTCCAGCTCGGTCATGTCGATCGACCGGTTCTGCCCCAGCCAGAAAATCGCTGTCTTGCGGATCTCTGCCGACGAGCCCTCGTCCAACGCAGTGGACTTCAGGAATTGCAGGTTTTCTGGCGAGCCGTCCTGTGCGAGCTGGAAAATGACGGTCTTTTTCAGCTCTTCGTCGGTCGTCCGCTGATAAAAAGTTCGCAACGCCTGCCGGGACTCAGGCGTGCGCCGGTTCGCCAGGAGGAAAATCGCCTCCTTCTTGAGCTCGTTGTCCGGTGCAATCGTGCTCGGTGCAGACTCCTGAGCCCTGGCTGCCCTGGGGAGTGAGAAAATTGCGGTCAGCGCGAGAAGAACATGGCCGGTCTTCATGATCGTTTCCTTTGCTCGTCAAAGGGGGAGGCCCAGTTGCAGCCGATGATTGGCCTCTCTGGTTACTTCGACACGCGGTGTCCCGAGAGGGTTTCGTGCGGCATTTCGCACCGGCTCGCGTTCGCATGGTACCAGGCCCGGTGAGTGCCCCCGTTACACTGGCCCATGCTCGCACGCGTCCGTTCCGCCGCCGTCCTGGGAATCGAGGCCTACCCCGTCGATGTCGAAGTAGACATCGCGAACGGACTTCCGTCCTTTTCGACGGTTGGTCTCCCGCAGGGGGCGGTGAAAGAGGGACGCGAGCGTGTTGCGGCCGCCCTCAGCAATGCCGGTCTTTCCTATCCTCTCAAGCGAATCACTGTCAATCTCGCCCCTGCCGACGTGCGCAAAGACGGCTCCGCCTTTGACCTGCCGATTGCCATCGGCATCCTGGCCGCAAGCGGACAGATACCGGAGATCGAGCTTCGCCGAAACTTCATTCTGGGCGAGGTTGGACTGGAGGGAGATCTTCGTCCCGTGCGTGGAGCACTCTCGATGGCAGTCGCTGCCAGAACCGCCGGGTGCCAGGGCATCATCCTCCCGTATGCAAATGTGCCTGAAGCGGCGGTTGTCGAGGGTCTTGAAGTCCGGGGCGCGCGAACGCTCGTGGAAGTCTGCCGGCATCTGACCGGAGAGGCCCCGCTGGAAGTGATGCGCGTAGATCTGGCGGCCCTCATGAACGAGCGCTCGAACGACGTGGTCGATTTTAGCGATGTCCGGAGCCAGGCATCGGCCAAGCGCGCGCTGGAGGTCGCAGCCGCCGGCGCGCACAACATTCTCCTTCTCGGACCACCAGGAGCAGGCAAGACGATGCTTGCCCGCCGGCTCCCAACCATTCTGCCAAGCATGAGCCTGGACGAAGCTCTGGAAACGACCAAGATCCACAGTGTAGCGGGCGTGCTGGGTCACGGCAAAGCGCTCTGTGTCGTCCGGCCCTTCCGGGCACCCCATCACACTATCAGCGATGCCGGCCTCATTGGTGGTGGTTCAAATCCCCGTCCGGGAGAGGTCAGCCTCGCGCATGGCGGTGTGCTCTTTCTGGATGAGCTTCCCGAGTTTCGCAAGAACGTGCTCGAAGTCATGCGGCAACCGATGGAGGATGGGGTGGTCACACTGAGTCGCGCGATGGTGAGTCTCACGTATCCTGCCCGGTTTATGCTGGCGGCAGCAATGAACCCCTGTCCCTGCGGCTACCACGGCGATGCAGGAAACAAGTGCCGGTGCGACGCGCTGACCGTCGAGCGCTATCTGTCCCGTGTGTCAGGCCCGCTGCTCGATCGCATAGACATTCACCTGGCGGTGCCTGCCGTGGCCTATAAGGATCTCGCGGGCGATCACCTGGAGGAAAGCAGCGCGGCCATACGTGCGCGAGTTGAGCAGGCGCGCGTCCGTCAGCGGGAGCGCTTCAAGGATCAACCCGGTGTGTACGCCAATGCGCACATGGCCGCTCGCGATCTGCGGAAGTTCTGTCGAATCAGTGAACCCGTGGAAAGCCTGCTTCGGAATGCCATGACCCGGCTCGGGCTCTCCGCCCGCGCCTATCACCGGGTGCTCAAGATCTCGCGCACCATCGCCGATCTCGCTGGCTCGGAGGAGCTCGAGCCGGCACATGTCAGCGAAGCAATCCAATACCGGAGTCTCGATCGCACGAGAGCACATAGCTCCGTCGCGTAACGCGTCGTGCGTCAGGTCTAAGAGGGACGTCTTCCTGAATGGAGGAGCATCAGCAGCCTTCCTGTTTAAGATGTTCCCGCCTGAGACGTCGATGCGGTGTCGCAACGAAGGTGGGACAAACGCAAGGCAAGGTTATATTTCTCGGCTTCTCTCGCGCAGGCGGTATGGGCTGGCGCTGGCCCAGCGTCTGCTCTTAAGTGTCCGGGGGTTGATGTTCCCTACTTCAGCTTTTCCGTCCGCCACGAGGCCTGGTCTGATCTTCTCGCCATCGCACGCCCGACGTAGTCTCCTCAATCAGTTCATCCTCGGCAGCCTCCTGCTGCTGATGGTCGCATGCACTGCTCTTGGGGGATGGCTCTACGAGGACCCCACCTTCGTTCTTTCGGAGCTCACAGTGCGCGGGAAGAATCCCATCGACACGCTGGAGCTGGTCCTCACCGGATGCAATCGCAACGACTTTCCTGTTGAAGCGACCGGGATTGATGTACAGTTCGTCATGGAGGGATCAGACCTGGGGTCGACGCAATCCACTGTCGCCTTCATGTTGCAGACTCGTGATTCTACCAAGTTGACTGTGCCCCTTGTCCTCCCACCTGAGCTGGCCGACTCCGGGGTGCGCTTGTCATACGTTATGACGGGGCATTCCATGCTTAATACTCCGATCGGAGCGCGCCGGGTGGAGATCTACCAGAAAGGAAGGGTGTCCCTCATGCCCAGAGACGTGGTAGCCCATATCACGGCTGCCGGCCGTCCCTGCCGCCCGGGACAATCCACATTGCCGGGCTACCTGGCGCCGCCCATACTCATTGATCCGAGACACGTGCAGCCGGGTAGTTCAGAGCCTTGAATTAATATCGACACAGCGAAAAATGGCTCTCGAAAGAGAGCCGTTTTCGTGTGTACAACGCTGCCTGTCATCGATTGTTCCCCGGGCATACCGTTAACGGAGCAGATGTTGAGGATTTATTGGTTGCCCGTCCTGGGGATTGCTTCAACAAAGATGAACGCGTCTGGCACGTACCACGAGGAGAATATCAACGCGAATCTCGACCCGATCAATCAATTCACTATCGCGGTGGTTCGCGACGGCAACCGCGGCAAGCTCCTCCGGACCTGGGACCGCACCCAGTACTCGGCTCCCATCGCAGCGAACTAGTGCACCGGGAAACCAGATCAGCTTCGTTGGCAGGTCGGAGAGGAACGTTGAACAAGTGGAAAAAAAGCGGGCCG
>JBDTQP010000041.1:0-16791 GCA_039932125.1 Gemmatimonadota bacterium | reverse complement strand
GGTTACAAGGAGATGATGGTGCATGGTGCGATCGGGTACGGCATTCCACTCGAGCGCTTTCCTGATACCTACAATGGACATCCTCTGTGTATCGTGGTCATTGCCGCCCAGAAGAACTACCTCACGCTGCATCTTATGGGCGTGTATGGAGATCCGAAGCGGCGCAAAACACTGGAAGACGCTTATGACAGTTCGGGCAAGAGGCTCGACATGGGCAAGGGCTGTCTGCGTTTTCGTTCGTATGAAGATCTGGAGACCAATGCGATCGGCGAGGTCCTGGCCAGCACGCCCCCGGAGAAGTTGATAGAGTGGCATGAGGCCGCCCGCGCGAGGAAGCGCAGGTAGCCCAGACGTGCAGACAAACTCTCACCACGGAGACACGGAAATAACGGAGGCGCGCACGGAGAACGGCAACTGCTTTTACCGCAAAGGCGCCAAGTTCGCCAAGACACGCAAAGGGATCGGGCTGACTTCTGGAGATTTTTTATTGTGACTGCAAAAGCAACAACACAACCGCGTTTCGATTTGAACAACATCTCATTCTCGAATAAGTGGCTGCATTGGTCAGGAGTCCTTTTGCTTTTAAACCAAAAAGACAATTCTCAAGGCCCTCAACGAAGCCCTTTGCGTGTCTTGGCGAACTCTGCGCCTTTGCGGTGAGCAGTTGTTGTTCTCCGTGCAAGCCTCCGTTGTTTCCGTGACTCCGTGGTGAAGTCCTATAATCACTTACCTGGTGCCGGCGATGACAAACATCCGACCCGAATGAGTCCCGCTTACCGCGCTCCACGCGGAGGTTACCAACAGATCCGGAATGCCGTCGCCATTCACATCGCCAATGCCCGTTGAATCGAACCCGAGTGTTTCGCCGGGCACCCGGCCGGTAATCGTCCGAAGAATCGACGCGTCCTTTCCGGAGTAGACGTAGATCTTCCCTCCCGACGGAGCCGCTCCGGCGAACTGCCAGGCTCCCACCGCAAGATCGGCATACCCGTCGCCATTGATATCACCAGCATCGGACGCGCTGGTGCCAAACCCCTCACCAGCGACTTCTCCGGTGAGAATGTGAATGGGTTGACCGGTTCGGCCGGAGTAGACGTAGATCCGTCCCGTTGATCGCCCCTTCGCACTGTTCGACCAGTCCGAGGAATAGATATCGAAGTTGCCATCATGGTCCACGTCGCCCGGGACCGCGACGAACATCGCTCCCTGGCCCGCGCCGGTGCTGTCTGCTTCGATGACAAACGCCGGTGTCTGAGTAAGCCCCTTGTAGACGTAGGTCCGGCCAGTATGCTGCGGACCAGCGGTAGCGGCGCCAACCACGATCCAGCTCGTTCCCTTGTCGGTCGCCCCGGCAGACGTTGAGCCGAAACCGTCGCCTTCTGCCTGGCCGGTGAGTGTCAGCAACACCGATCCATCTCGCCCCGAGTACACGTAGGCCCGTCCCGCGTCCTTTCCGCCGGCATCATTGCCCGGTGCGCCCACGATGACATCAGCGTAGCCGTCTCCATTGACGTCTCCCAGGTCGGCAACATGCTGCCCGAAGGTGTCGTCTTTCTCGCCGGTGAAGGTGAGCAGCGTACTCCCGTCCTTTCCCGAAAAGACATAAGCTTTCCCCGCTCCGGGCGCCCCCGCGATCACGTCGGCGACGCCATCGCGATTGACGTCACCGGCTGCCTCAATCCCCATGCCGAGCTGGTCTCCGGCGCTGCCCGTCCGGGACCAGAGCAGTTGGCCGGTCTTCGTCGAGTAGGCGTACACCTTTCCACCATTGTTCCCGCCGTCGTTGCTGGTCGGAGCCGAGGTCGTGACATCGTTGACGCCGTCTCCATCCATATCGCCGGTATTGCGGGCGATCCAGCCGAACTGGTCATTCGCCACCTCCCCTCGCCACTCACGGATGATGGTGACCGGCTCGACAAACGGATTCGCAAACTCCTCGGCCGTCGGGAAGAGCTGCCGGTAGCGCGGGTCGGCCCGGAGCGAGACGGCGTCGGAATCATTTCCGATCTGCGTCAGATCAATTCGCCCGGTAGCCTTGGCCTGCATCAGGTAGGTGAAAGCGGAATCCTTGCGGCCCATGAGCGCGTGCATGAGCCCGGAGTTATACAGTGCGGCTGGACGGGTCTGCTCAAAGGTGGCGGCGCGTTGATCAGCCGCCAGCGAGCCGGCGTAATCCTTGAGCTGATAGCGAGCCGTCGCCAGCAGCGACCAGATGCGGGGATTCTGCGGGTCACGGGTCGTGAGGGTCTCCAGCATGCTGGCAGCCTCGGTATACTGGCCGGACTGGATCAGGGCGAAGGCCCTCGGCCCGCTCACCGTGCTATCGGCCTGCGCCCACGCCCGGGTTGACCCAAGCAGGAGCACGAGTGAAAGCTGTGAAATACGCGAGAAATTCATGGGCTTAACTCCGAATAGCGGCAGGAGAACTTGAATGTACCGGCTAGCCTACGTCCTGAGGCCTCTGGTGTTTCGAATTGGTATGCCGGGCACCCCTGGAAAGTGGTACCCTTGCCATCGGTCAAGTCTCGACCATTTTCAAACCCTTACTTCTTTATCGAGCGTCCCATGGATCCCGGATCAATAGCCCTTCTGATACCTGTGGTCGCCATTCTGTCCGGCGCGGCGGTCACGATCGCCAAGGACCGGGCAGGCCGGCCCGGCGTATCCGGCTCACCGGAAGACGGCGCCCGGCTCGATGCCCTCGAGGAAGAAATGGGTCACATGCGCCAGGAGCTGACTGAAGCCCAGGAACGCCTTGATTTTGCGGAACGCCTCCTGGCCAAGGGGCGCGATGGCAATAAACTGGGCAGCTGAATTCCCGCGACAGGTCACCTGAACCCAGTTGGAGTCGCCCATGAGTGGAACTACCATAATACTTCTCAGACTCATTCATATTCTATCCGGTGTTTTCTGGGTGGGTTCCGTGCTGTTCGTGGCCCGGTTCCTCATGCCCGCCCTCCGCGCAATTGGACCTGCCTCCGGCCCGGTGATGCAGCAGCTGACGCAGGTGCGCAAGCTCCCGTTATTCATGATGATAGTTGCGATCCTGACGATTCTTTCCGGCATCACCTTGTACTGGCAGGACTCCGGCGGGTTCACAGGCGCGTGGATTGATTCTGCACCAGGCAGAGTGTTCGGCCTGGGAGGCATTCTCGCCATCGTCGCGGGGATTATTGGGATGGCGATCAATACTCCCACCGGGCGGAAAATGGGTGAGCTCGGCGCAGCCATCGGCCGATCCAATGGACCGCCATCGCCTGAACAGGTAGCCGAGATCGGGAGATTACAGGGAAAGATGTACAGTTCGATGCAGGTGGTTGCCGTGCTTCTCGTGCTCGCGACAGCGGCCATGGCGATCGCGCGGTATGTGCGATAATCCTCGGTGGAGGTACTCGGTGAAAATCCTCACGATCGTTCTGGTGGGGCTGGTGGCGGGGAGCCTCCATGCCCAGACCGTGTCATCCAGCCGCGTGACAGACTGGGAACGAAACCGGCACAACGTCCTTGCCTACCTCGATGCGATGCCCGATTCCGCCCTCGAGTTCAGGCCGACTCCGGGCGTCCGCACCCTTGCCGGGCAGTTCGACCATATCATTTCAACCAACCTCGATGTCGCTGCCGCCGTCAGGGGATTGGCCCATGGCCCCGTCCTGGGTGACTCCAGCAAATTCCTTCACGACAAGGCGGCACTCAAGGCATACGCGACGGCGGTCTACGACTACGTACTGGAGACGGTGCGGTCGCCCGCCGCTGCCGATACCACACGCAAATTCCCCGTCTACGGGCAGCCGCCAGAGGCGGCGGGTCGGTGGCTTGAACTTTCCCTGGAACACTCCGTATGGACGCTGGGCCAGGTCGTTCCCTATCTGCGTCTGAATCACGCGACGCCCCCGGCATACGATATTCCTTTCTGATTCCTTCGAGGGTGCACCATGACATTCCTTCGTCTGTTCGCGATAGCCGCTGCCGTGTGTCTCCCGGCCGCATCATCGGCCCAAACCAGCGCGCCGGCCAACGGTTCCGCCGAGGTGCGTGAGGTTGTCGGTCGATACCTGCACGGCCTCAAGTTCAACAACGTCAATGACCTCAAAGAGGCTTTCTGGCCTGAGGCGAAGTTGTATTTCACGAAACGCGATGGCTCGCTTGGCCAGCTCAGCCAGGAGCAGTGGTATCGGGGATTCGAAGGCAGCGCCGGGAAAGAGGAGCAGGGAGACCTGCGCATCGCCGACATGGAAGTCACCGGCGATATCGCCATGGTAAAGGTGGTCGAGGACTACGCTACCTCGCGCTATGTGGATTACATCTCGCTTGTCAAATTCGGTGGACGATGGTGGATCGTGAATAAGGTGTACAACGCGTCCGCTCGTTGAGCCCTGGATGATTGTGTGACTGGATCAGAGTGTCGCACTTCGTATCCCGTAAGGAACCACAACCACGGAGCCACGGAGAACACGAAGGTTGCACGGAGGCATTCATGATCCAACTTCGCAACAGGCGTCCTAGCCTCGAGTTTCTTTCTTTTTTGTGAACAAATACAAAAGCCTGTCTGGTGCCGACTCGTATCGTCCCTCGCAGAACCTTTTTTGCAGTTCACAAAACAAGTGGGACCCTACTGGATCGAGGAAGCAGGGGGCGAAGGCAATCCGTGCCAACCTCCGTGCTTCAGTGGTTGCGGTCGCCCTCGTAAGGGCAGAACGAAGCCCAGCGACTAACGACCCCAACATCATGCGTGTGCTCTTTGCAGTAGCCTCCGTGCTGCCTTCGTGTTCTCCGTGGCTCCGTGGTTGCGGTTCCCCGTTGAGGCCTTACCCTTCACCTTCCCCGACGATCCAACTGCCTAAGATGGGTGTATCATGACGCGTATACGGGCCAGCCTTTCTGTATTCATCTTGACCGCTGCACTCTGGCTCCTGCATTCCGGCGATGCCATAGCGCAGGCCAGGCCGGTAGTCATACGCGGTGCATTGGTGATAGACGGGACCGGCGCTCCCGGCAGGCACGTGGACGTTCGTATTGCGAGGGGATTGATCAGCGCGATCGGCGCAATCACTGCAACACGCGCCGACTCCATCGTAGACGGCAGCGGGCTGGTGCTGGCACCGGGATTCATTGACACGCATAGCCATCACGACCGGGGCCTCGAAGAACACCGCGACGCGCTTGGCGCGGTCAGCCAGGGGATCACGACGATCGTGGTAGGGCAGGATGGCGAGTCCCAATTTCCACTCGCCGATTTTTTCGTGCGTCTGGAAAAACAGCCAGTGGCGATCAACGTAGCCTCGTACATCGGGCATGGCACCCTGCGCGATCGCATCATGGGAGCAGACTTCAAGCGCCCGGCCACAGCGGCCGAAGTAAGACTCATGAGCGCTCTGCTGGCTGAGGAGATGCGCGCCGGCGCACTGGGGCTCTCCTCCGGCCTGGAGTACGATCCTGGCATCTACTCGGCACGACCGGAGCTGATCACCCTGGCGAAAATTGCTGGCGCTCAGGGCGGCCGCTACATCAGTCACGTGCGAAGCGAGGACCGGCACTTCTGGTCCGCCATCGATGAGCTGATCACCATCGGGCGGGAAGCGCGGATACCGGTGCAGCTCTCCCATGCCAAGCTCGCGATGAAGAGCCTTTGGGGCCACGCGGACAGCCTCATTGGTATCCTCGATGCCGCGCGTCGGAGCGGGGTCCAGGTAACACTCGACGTGTATCCGTACACCTATTGGTTTTCGACGCTCACCGTTCTCTTTCCCGAACGCAACTTTAGCGACACGGCCGAGGCGACCTTCGCGATGACAGAAGTGGCACCGGCGGAGAGCGCCTTCGTAACCTCGTATGAGCCGGACACGAGTGTGGTCGGTCAGAGCATCGCAACCATCGCCGCCGGCCGCGGCTCCGATCCCGCGACCACACTCATGGACTTGATCGCGGGCATTGAAAAACCCAAGCCCGGTGGCGGCGAGTGGGACGAGGGCGTCATGGCGACCAGCATGTCACAGGCCGATCTCGACCGGATCGTCCAGTGGCCCTTTGCCAATGTCTCCAGCGATGGTGGACTGGGCGGCGCGCACCCGCGCGGCTTCGGCGCCTTTCCCCGGTTCTATCGCCTGTTCGTGCGGGAGCAATCGGTGCTTTCTCTGGAGGAAGCCGTTCGACATATGACGAGCCTGTCAGCCAGCAACATGGGCTTCACCGACAGGGGGCGAATCGCGCCGGGCCTGGTCGCCGACCTGGTTCTGCTGGACACAACAAACCTTGCGGATCGCTCAACCCAGGCCAAACCGCACCAGGTTTCGACCGGCATTCGTGGCGTGTGGGTAAATGGGGTGCTGGTATATGATGGGAAACCAACTGGTGCGTATCCGGGGAGGGTGGTTCGACGAGTACCGGCTAGACGTCACGACTAGTTGGTGTTTCTTGTCCTTTCGCGTTTTCGTGTGAGCTGCCGCTGAGCGAGCCTTGGGCGTGAGACTCCCGTCTCTATGCTCCCTCGACATGACACCCGCGGGTATTGCGCATCCTGCCAGCTTATCCAATCGTCTAATCATTTGGTTACTTTCCTGCCGCTCGACCTTGCTTCGATGGGGAGAACGGTATGAAGTCGACAGGAAAAACGTTTGCCATCGTTTCCCTGACCCTGGTGATGATCGTCTGGGGCAGTGCCTTCCCGGTATCCAAGTCCACACTTGAGCGGCTGCCTCCGATCTTTTTCGCGGTGGTGCGTCATGCGCTCGCGTCCATCGCACTGCTTATCGTGGTGCTGGTCCGCCGACAGCGCGGGATACTGGGCAAAGCACCGGGCTGGGGCGTGCTCACGCTGATGGGTCTTACCAGCGTAACGCTCTACTATGTCCTGTATAACTTTGGACTCTATTACACCACGGCCTCCCAGGGTGCATTGGTCCAGAGTGTCACACCGGCGGTTACCGCAGGGCTGGCGGTCCTGGTTCTTCATGAAACAGTGACCCGGCGACACCTTGCCGGCATCGTCCTCTCGATTGTCGGTGTCATGATCGTGGTCCTGAGCGGGGTCCCCAACGGCGAGGCGAGAAATCCCGCACTCGGCACTGTCCTGATGCTGGGAACGGTCGCCGTCTGGTCAGTCTATACCATCATCGCCAAGCGCGTGGCCGGCTGCGATCAGTTTCTGCTCACCGCATTGAGCACCACCATCGGCACGGCGTTCCTCGTCCCGCCGGCTATCTGGGAAGGCTGGGGCCATTCGCTCCCCCGGGTGAGCCTGAGAGACTGGCTGGCCATGGGGTATCTCTCGATCGTCGTGTCCGCGATTGGATACCTCGTGTACAACCGATCTCTGCGTTCACTGGACGCACATCAGACCATCAGTTTCACCAATTTGGTGCCGATTATTGCGGTGATGGCCGCGGTGATTTTCCTGGGAGAGTCGATCGTGCCGTTGCAGGTCGCAGGCGGGGCAATCGTCTTGGTCGGGGTCTGGCTCGCAAGTTAGCAATGCAAGTATTGCTTGGTGCTGAGTGCTGAGTGCTGAGTGCTGGGTGCTGAGTGCTTGGTGCTGAGTGCTTGGTGCTGAGTGCTGAGTGCTGAGTGCTGGGTGCTGGGTGCTGGGTGCTGGGTGCTGAGCGCTTGGTGCTGAGTGCTTGGTGCTGAGTGGTTAGTGGTTAGTGGTTAGTGGTTAGTGGTTAGTGGAACCAGCGGCTGGGCACTCTCGCGGAGGACACAAGGGAACCAACTTTACCCTGTACCTGATTGATACTTCACCACTATTCAGCAGGTCCAAACATGCTCTAAACACAATTTCTAGCTTGGTTGCATAAGAGCCATAGTTTTGCAAGGAGCGCTCCGCGACCTCGAAGCGCTTTCTCAGCGCCCTCCGCGTGGAGCTGTTGCCGTTGCCGTTATTCTAAAAGCGGGCAATCTCCTGAATGGCTGCGCGCATATCCTCGACCTGCGGCAGAATCACGTCTTCCAGCTCAGGCGCATACGCAACAAAGGTATCGGTTGATGCGACCCGTCTGACCGGCGCATCGAGATAGGAGAACATCTCGTCAGCGATGCGAGCAGCGATCTCCGAGCCATAGCCCCAGCTCATCGAGTCTTCATACGCCACGATAACCTTGTTCGTTTTCTTCACCGACTGGTAAATCGTCTCCCAGTCCACCGGCGAGAGGGAGCGAAGGTCGATCACTTCCGTCCTGATACCCTGCTGCTCCTCCAGCTCCCTGGCCGCGACGATAGCCCGCTGCACGACGGCGCCGTACGTCACGACCGTGACATCCGATCCTTCGCGAACCACACGGGCCTTGCCCAGCGGAATCATGAAATTGGGCCCCGGATTGGGCGCCTTGTTGTACGTCTGCCGATACAGATGCTTGTGCTCCAGGAAGAGCACTGGGTCTTCGCACCGGATGGCCGTCCGGAGCAGCCCGTTGGCGTCGAGCGCCGTTGCGGGACAGACCACCCGGAGACCGGGAACGCTGGTGAACACCGCCGCGCCCGTTTGCGAGTGATACACCGAGCCGCCCTTGAGGTACCCTCCGTAGGTTACGCGAATCACGACGGGTGCCGCAAAGGTGTTGTTCGATCGCCAGCGGAGCACCGCGAGCTCGTTCCGGATCTGCATGTACGCGGGCCAGATGTAATCGAAGAACTGGATCTCGACCACCGGCTTCATGCCACGCGTCGCGAGTCCGATGCTCCGTCCGATGATGTTGGCTTCTGCCAGCGGCGAGTTGTACACCCGGTTGCTGCCGAACGCGCGCTGAAGACCCCACGTCACCTTGAATACGCCGCCCTTGCCTTTCACATCCGGCAGACTCTCTTCCCGGCTTACGTCGGCCACATCCTGGCCAAAAATCACGATGCGGGGGTCGCGCGCCATCTCGTCCTTGAGACAGATGTTGAGCAGGTCCACCATCGTCGTCGGCTCACCGGTGAACTGGGGGTCATCCTCGGTATCGAACTGCTCGGACGTGGGATCGACATCCGGCGAGTAGACGTAGCGATAAATCGTATCCGTGGCGGGCTGGGGTGACGCCAGTGCCACGTCCGTCGCGACGGCAATCTCCTCCTCCACCTGAGCCTTAATCGCATCGATCTCCGCCTCGGTGGCGATGCCCTGCTCCAGGAGATACCGGGGGAACCGGAGAATCGGGTCTTTCTTCGCGTCCTCATCCCGCTCTTTGGGGGTGCGGTACTGCACTTCGTCGTCCGAAAGAGAGTGGCTGTACGGACGGATCACATGGGCGTGAATGAACGCCGGACCCTTCCGCTGCCGCGCGTAGTCCACCGCACGGGAGAGCGCGTCATAGGAGGCGATCACATCGCAGCCGTCTACTTCTTCGAGATACAGGTTCGGGAAATTGGCGACGAGTTTGGAGATGGAACCGCCCGCCGTATTCACCTCCACCGGCACCGAGATGGCGTACTTGTTGTCCTCCACCACGAAGACGACCGGCAGCTTGAGGTTGCTCGCCGAGTTCATCGCTTCCCAGAACTCGCCCTCGCTCGTCGTGCCATCGCCGGTCGAGCAGAACACGACCTCGTCGCCCTTCATGAGCTGGTCGCGATCCGGGATCTTGTCGTTCTGGCTTATGCGCAGCCACGCCTCGGCGCACCCGACCGCCTGGAGGAACTGGGTTCCGGTTGGACTCGATGCGCTCACGATGTTGAGGTCCTTATGACCCCAGTGAGACGGCATTTGCCGGCCGCCCGAATTGGGGTCGTCCGCAGCACCCACGGCAGACAGCAGCTGCTCAGTGGCCGTCATGCCCAGTCCAAGGCAGAGCGCGCGATCCCGGTAGTAGGTGTAGAACCAGTCGTAGGCGGGGCGGAAAACCTTTGAAGCGGCGGCGAGGATACCCTCGTGGCCGGCTCCCGAGATCTGGAAGAAGATCTTGTTCTGGCGTTTGAGCTGGATCTCCTTGTCGTCGATCCGGCGGGAGAGCAGCATGATACGGTAGAGGTCCAGCAGTTCGGCTTTGTCCAGCTTGCCGGCGCCCTTGGGGCGGCTTTGGGTACGGGTAGCCATTCCGGAAAATAGCGGAGAAAGCGGAGGCCGGTAAGGCGGGGCTAGGGATGCTTCAACAATTCGTCCATGCGCGCAAAATATGGCAGGGCCGCCTGGACATCGGCATCCACTGAAAGCTGGAACTGCTCCTGAGCATCGGATCCCCAGCGAACCTCCACTGTCCGCGAGGCGAGAATCCGGCCCAGACGAGCGCGAAGAGAGCTATCGGGGTCGGCGGCCACGTGCAACCGCTGCCGAACGCGATCCAGGAAGGGAGCAACAAGTGCCGTTTGCCACGAGGCAACCGCACCCATGAAGCGCTGCTTGCCAGCGTCGTCCGCCGGGAGGGTACCAGCGAGACTGTCGGCGATAGCATCGGTAAATCCGCTGTCGGCGGCTACGCTGAACCAGACCGGCAAGGGCGTCCGCCCCGGAAGAGCGATGTCGGGGACAATACCGCCTCCACCACGCACCAGCCGACCGGCGTCGGTGTGGAACACGGCCGTGGTATCCTGTTCGGCACCACCTTCTCCCGCATTCGCGTAATACTGCGTCGCATTAAGGCCCTGGTAGCGGCGCTGGATGAATCGCCCGCTTGGCGTCAGCACGTGGCCCACCGTCAACCAGACCAGGTCACCGGCCGGTGGAACCTCGAAGGCACGCTGCATGAGCGCCTTGCCGAAGCTTCTCCGTCCCATGATCAGCGCCCGATCGTGGTCCTGCAGCGAGCCGGTGAGCGCCTCGCTGGCGCTGGCGCTGCCCTCATCGATCAGGACAATGAGCGGGAGGTCACGGTAGCGTCCATCGTTTTCCGTTGTGAACTGCTGTGATGCGCTCTTCCGTCGTCCTTCGGTGCTGAACACCGTGGTACCCTTGGGGAAAAACACCGAAGCGATGTCCACCGCCGACCTTACGATGCCCCCGGGATTTCCCCGCAAATCGAAGATCACCCGCGTAGCACCAGCCGAGCGCAGTTTCTTGAGCGCATCTTCCACTTCTTCGGGCGCCTTGAGATAGAACTGCTGCAACCGGAGATACCCGGTGATCTGGTTGACCATGCGCACGTTGGTCACTGCGTGAGGCTCGAGATAATCGAACTTGACGGTGACCCGGAGACTATCAGGCTCCCAGCGCTGCCCGCGCTGGAGTGCCAGCCGCACCCGCTTCCCGCGCTCACCGATCAATCGACCCTGGAGCGATTGAGAGGTCATGCCGACGACGACGGTGTCGTTCACCCGGATCAGCCGGTCACCGGCTGAGATTCCCGCCTTTGCAGCCGGGCTTTCAGGCAACACGGCCTGGATCGTCGGGAGCCCTTCTACTTCACTGACGATCAGTCCTGTACCCGCGAGCTCGCCGGCTTCGTAGGCCATTGATCGCATGCCCTGTTCTCGCGGGAGGAAATAACTGTGAGGATCGAGCGAGGCGAGCACGCCGTCGATCGCCGAGCGAACCAGCTGGGTATAGGTGACTGAATCGACGTAGTTGAGGCGAATCTGGTTGAGAATGCCGGAGAAGGTCTGCAGTTGCTCGTAGGAGGTGCCCTGGGCGTGCGCCAAGCTGGCTGATCCGGTCAGCACCAGGCCAGCAAGAACCGAGTGGCGGAAAAATCGCTTGACGGCGGACTTCATCATGGAAGCTCCGTCAGGCGTTGCCGGGCGATTGCTATCTGCCGGTCATAGCGGGTGGGCGCCATGGCGAGAAACCTGGTGAACGCATCTCGTGCCGTGTCCTTCTGATTAAGCTGCAATGCTGCCGTGCCGATCCAGAACAGCGTTCGACAATCGCGGGGATTCTGCTCCTCGGCCTGGTTGAGGGATTCCATCGCGAGCTCGAACTGACCCGAGCGGCCGAGGGTGATGCCAAGATCCAGGAGCAGGCTCGCATCGTCTGGATTACTTGCGACCGCGCGCTGCCGTTCTGCGATCGCCAGATCAAAACGCTGGACACTCTCGTAGATTCGGGCCATCTGCACGTGAGCCATGTAGACCCCGAGGTCGTTTTCCAGCACCTGCTGGTAGAGGCCAATTGCCGCATCATTGTTACCTAGCCTCTGCTGGAGGACGGCGAGCATGTACCTGAAATCGTTGACCTCGAGGGGAACGTCGTCGGTCGAATCCGACTCGAGCTGTTTCTTCGCGCGGTCGAAGAGCATGCCATAATCCGTGGCCGCGACATCGTACCGGTTGAGGTGCGCCGCGGAAAGACCGTGAAACCAGATGGTCCCTTCACTCACCGAATCGATCGGCTGGTGACCCTGTTCGTACTTGAGATCCAGATCGAAGTGGGTGAAGGCCTGGTCGTACTTTCCCTCCACAAGATTCTTGAGACCGTTGACGAAATGACTGCTGTATCCGCCAAATCTGTAAGTGGCCCCCAGCACCTTGAGGTCTACCAGTGGATCCAGGAGAAAAGCCTGCCGGGAGAAGTGATCCCATTCCTTGCTGGTCGTTCTGATGAGGGAATCACCGCCCTGCCGACGTATCCGTTTCCAGTAGTCATCGTCCCAGTTGTGCACGATTCCGAGCGCGAGGTAGGCGTCGGCAAACTGGGGCTCGATCGCGATGGCCTGGCGGAGCGAGTGCTCGGCATCATCGTAACGTTTCTTCGACCAGTATCCCATCGCGAGATTGTAGTGCGCCGCGGCATCGTTCGAGTCGGACCGGGCCCGCTCCTCGAGGACGGAAATCTGCTCGGTAACCCGCACGCTCTGCGCAAGCACCGGTGAGCCGCACAAGGAGACGAGTGCCACCAGCATGCCGATTCTGCGCATGACCAGACCTCCGCGTGATGTGAATGTCACCAGGGGACTGCTGTGTCGGGCAATCAATGGCCCAGCGCGGCCAGCCGCGCCCGGGCATCGGTGATCTGCGACCCCCAGCTCGAGGGGGCAATCGACAGAAAATGGGAGTAAGCGGTTTTCATCGTTGCCGTGTCGCTACGCTGCTGCGCGACCAGCGCCTGGGTAAAGGGCGCTCGCGGGTCGCGAGGGGTCATTGCGACCGCTTGCTCAAGCGTCTCACCTGCTTCATCGAGCTTGCCCGCACGGACCAGGGTCGCGCCCAGATCGATCAGCAGGGATGGGTCGTCAGGGTTGGTCGCGATGGCGTTACGGCGTTCCTGGATTGCGGCGTCCCACATCTGCCGGGCCTCGTACATCCTGGCGAGCTGGATGTTGGCCTGGTAGAAGCCAACGTCGAACTCGAGCACGCGCTGGAACACGGCGGTCGCTTCGGGAAGCGAACCACCCAGGAAGTACAGCATGCCCAGCATGTAGCGGAATTCATTGGTATGCGCGTCGAGCCCGGCGTCCGTCTGCACACCCAGCATTGTCAGGAAGACTTCGCCTCGATCGATCTCACGACCCTCCCGGGCTCGGGCACGACCGGTCAGATACGCGAAGTCCCTGATCGCGTTTTCGAACCGGCCGGTACGAGCGGACGCGATCCCGTGATGCCAGAGGATCATCCAGGGAATACTCGCGCCGTCGTTGCCGGCCCGCTCGTCACTGAGAATTTTTTCCAGCTGCTGATAGGCCACTTCATTGTTGGACTGACGGAGATTGTTAACACCCTTCTCGAAATCTCCCTGCCACCAGCGGTACACCCGCATCCGACCATCCGCGGTAACTACCGGCGGTGGCACCCGGAACCTTCCCAGGATAGCAAGATCGACCATCGGATTGCTGAGAAAAGCCCGCCGGGAGAACAACTCCGCCTGCTGCATGACCGAGTCAAATCCCGCGTCACCATGATCGTGGCGAAAGCTCCGCTGCCAGCCTTCTCCTCGCGCTTCGGGCAGAATTCCCAGCGCGAGCCAGGCTTCGGCATAGGATGGTGAAAGACTGGTCGCCACCTGGAGCGACCGTTCAGCATCATCCCATCGCTTCTTGTCCCAGTAACCCATGGCAAGCTGATAGTGTGCAACGGGATCGTTCGAGTCAGCGACGGCTTTCGCCTGGAGCTGTTCGAGCGAAAGGGCCCGCTGCACACCCCAAAGGGGCCGGCCCATAACCATGACAAGGCCCACCGCGAAGACAATCCGCAAGGAAACTCCACGAACCAGTAAGGAGAACGGCGATTTCCGGGTCAGCCCCGGGACGGTGAGAGTGATTCGTCTATAGTGTGCATGGCAGAACCGGGTTCCGCTAGTACCGAAGCGGGGGAGCGGGGGAGCGGGGGAGCGGGGGAGCGGGGGAGCGGGGGAGCGGGGGAGCGGGACGGAAAATAGCCAAAGAAGCCCCGGTTCGCCCGGCGCGGAGAAGATCGCGACCGCAGTTTCCTGCGGTCTTACCGCCGTGCCGCCCTGCCCCTCAGTACTACTGCATCTGATACACCACTTTGCCCCCAACAATCGTCGTCCGCACCTGGGCGTCACGAATCTGCGCCGGTGGAATCCGGGTGATGTCCTGGTCCAGCAGTACCAGATCCCCGACATATCCCGGCTTCAGCATTCCACGATGTTCTTCGCCGAAAACCCCGTACGCGTTCTCATAGGTATAGGAACGGAGCGCCTCCTCCACCGTGATTTTCTGCTCGGGAATCCACCCTTCGGGGTTCTTGCCATCCAGTGTCTGGCGGGTGACGGCTGCGTAGATGCCGAGGAGCGGATCGATGGGTGCAACGGTCCAGTCGGAACCAAAGGCGAGGTGCGCCTTATGATCTATCAGCGAGCGAAAGGCGTAGGTCCGCTTGATGCGCTCGGGTCCGATGCGTTTCTCGGCCCAGCGACCATCATCAATCGCATGATAGGGCTGCATCGAGGCGATCACTCCGCTCGCCGCGATCCGGTCGATGTCCTCCTGGCGAAGATGCTGGGCGTGCTCGATCCGGAATCGTCGATCGCGCGGGCCATGGGCTTTCGCGACGCTGTCATAAATATCGAGAATGAGTCCGTTGGCGCGCTCCCCGATCGCGTGTACGGCAACCTGGAGCCCGGCAGAATCGGACCGGGCAATTTGGGAGCGAAGCGAATCTTCCGGTGTGGTCAGCAGTCCCCGGGTCGTGGGATCATCGTCGTATGGCTCATAGAACAGCGCGGTCCTCGAGCCAAGCGATCCGTCGACATACCCCTTCACCCCCGCCAGCCGAATCCAGTTGTCACCGAACCCGCCGCGCGCCTGTACGCTCTCCGCCACCGCGTGCCACTCGGCGAGCGGATGATAGATCGTGGCGCGAATGGTAAGATGACCCGCCTTGCGTGCCCGCTCGAGCGCCGCGAGCTCCGACCAGGGAGAGCTCACCATTGCGGCCGCGGTCACTCCCTTGCTCGCGACGAAAGCCATAGCCCGGGCAAGCGCGGCGTCATCCTGCTCGGCACTTGATGCAGGCACCACCTGGTACACCGGCCCCATCGCTTCATCTTTGAGTATGCCAGTGGGTTGGTGCGTGCGAGGGTCACGCACGATGACACCCCCGGCAATATCCTTCGTCGCCCCCGAAATACCGGCCGCGCGGAGCGCCGCCGAATTGGCGAGCGCCATATGTCCGTCCAGGCGATTCACGAACACGGGATTGTTCGGGGTGACGGAATCGATCCAGTCGCGGGTTGGCAGCGGCGACCCGGGCCACCGCTCATGATCCCAATCACCTCCCAAAATCCATTCACCGGGTTTGCGCTCGGCGGCGAACGCCTTGAGTGTAGCAACGAACTCTGCCGGGGTGTTCGCGGGTCGCAGGTCCACGCTCGAGAGCTGGAACCCGCCACTCAGAAAGTGAGTATGCCCATCCATGAACCCGGGCACTACCATAGCCGAGCCATTGTCGAGGCGCCGGGTATCGTTTCCCACGTAGCGCGCGAGCTCAGCACTGTCACCCACGGCCAGAATGGTGTCGCCGTGAATCGCAACGGCGCCGGCCCACGGCTGCTGCGGATTGCCGGTCCAGACTCTCCCGAAGACAACCAGGTCCGCGGGAGTCGTCCGGTTGCAGCCGGCGAGGAGTGCGAGCAGGAGGATGTGAGCGAGTCGCGCATTCATGAGCGGATGGCCTGGATAGCGTTGATCAGAGATTGATGACGGGAGTGCGAGGTTCGCTTACTTGAAACGGGCCAGGCGCCGGATCGCTTCCAGTTTCTCGAGGGCGCTGGAGCTGGCGTTTGGTGCCGCAGGAGCTACCGAAAACAAATCCCGGATATCCAGCAGAATTTCCAGCATCAGCTGGTCGCGCATGTAGGCATTTTCGAGATCGACCATTCGGGGTTCCTGCCCCTCCTGGCGAGCGCGATCGTACGATTCGCGGTAGATCGACTCGAGATTCTTGAGAATATTGTCGCGAGGTCTCACCGTATAGGTTTCCCGGGATTGGTACTGGCGTTCACCGATGACTTCTGGTGCGGCGATATCGATATAGCTTAAACTGACAGGTCCCGAACGCGAACCCCAGCCACCCCGCACCTCAAATCGTCATGAGTCTAGCCGGAAAATCCGTTCTCATCTTCGCGGGCCCGCTGTACGAGGATCTGGAACTCTGGTATCCCAAAATTCGACTGGAAGAAGAAGGGGCCAGGACCGTCGTCGCTGGCACCGGCGAGAAGAGCTACCAGGGAAAGCGAGGCTACCCCCTCACGGTCGATACCGATGTCTCCCAGATCGACGCCGCCGATTTTGATGGCCTGGTAATTCCCGGCGGGTACGCCCCCGATATCATGCGCCGCTCAGCGCGTCTGCTCCAGATAACGCGAGAGATCTTCGAGGCAGGCAAGCCGGTCGCCTTCATCTGCCATGCGGGCTGGGTCCCCATCTCAGCGGGAATCGTCCGCGGGAAGCGGGGGACCAGCGTCGGCGCCATCAAGGACGACCTGGTGAACGC
>JBDTQP010000040.1:0-16921 GCA_039932125.1 Gemmatimonadota bacterium | reverse complement strand
CACAAAGGCATCCAGCCGAACATGCCTATAGTGATTGGGGAGATCCTTCCAGCACGAGACAACCTGTTGGCCAGCGAGGCTCAGACCAATTCTGCCGTCGAGCACCTGCCCGAATAGATGCTCTTTTCCTCGGGTGCAACACGTAATGCCATACACTCCGTGGCCGGAATAATCATGGCCCTGCAAACGGTTACGTGTGGGGATCCGCCATTGCATAAAAAACAATGTACGGACGGCCGTGAAAAGATTGGCATCAGAATAATTCCTGATGGAACAAGAAAACGCGGGTCTGAGACCCGCCGTGGGTGAGTGACGGGCACATAGGGGCGGGTCTGACCCGCCCCTCGAGAGAACCCTGGGTCGCCAATCCCTGGCACAATCGAAACGCGGGTCTTTGACCCGCCCTCGAAAAAAATCGGCCAATAGAGAAAACCGGGTCGATACACCCAAAAAAGAGCGGGATCGTCAGATCCCGCTCTTCCAACCGCCCGGTTATCGCAGCCCCTAAATGCCGCCCCGCTCGTCCTCCATGAACGGATACCGGAAATCCGTGGGCGGCACAAACGTTTCCTTGATCGACCGCGGTGATATCCACCGCACCAGGTTGAGGATCGACCCTGCCTTGTCGTTGGTCCCGCTCGCGCGGGCACCGCCAAATGGCTGCTGCCCCACTACCGCCCCGGTCGGCTTGTCGTTGATATAGAAATTCCCCGACGCGTTGCGAAGCGCTCGATCGGCCTCGACTACCGCCGAGCGGTCGCGCGCGAACACCGCGCCAGTGAGGCTGTACGGGCTCGTCCGGTCTACCAGCTCCAGCGTCTCCTTCCACTTCTTTTCCGGATACACATGCAGCGTCAGGACCGGACCGAAGATCTCCTCGCACATCGTCCGATACATCGGATCCTCGACCTGGAGCAGCGTGGGTTCGATAAAGTAGCCCTTGCTGTTATCACACCCTCCGCCGGCCAGCAGCTTCACCCCCGGCGCTGACTTTGCCTGGTCGATATAGGTCTTTATGCGATCGAAAGCACGCTGGTCGATCACCGCTCCCATGAAGTTCTGGAAATCGGCCACGTCGCCGACCCGGATCTGCTTCATCATGGCGAGGACCCGGTCCCGCACCTCGGGCCACAGGTTGTCGGGCACGTAGACACGCGATGCGGCGCTGCATTTCTGCCCCTGGTATTCAAACCCACCCCGCACAATGCCGACCGCCAGCGCCGCGGGATCAGCACTGGCGTGTGCGACGATGAAGTCTTTTCCTCCGGTCTCGCCCACGAGCCGCGGGTAGGTCGCGTAGTGCTCGATTCTTTCGGACACCTTCTTCCACAAGGTCTGAAAGACTTCGGTGGAGCCCGTGAAGTGAATCCCCGCAAGCGTGCGCTCCGCCAGCACGATGTCGCTGACCTGGGCCGCGCTGCCCGGGATAAAGTTGATCACACCGGGCGGAAGACCAGCCTGCTCGAGGAGCCTGAGAAACAGATAATTACTCAGTGTCGCTGTCGCCGCTGGTTTCCAGAGAACCACGTTACCGAGTATGGCCGGCGCCGTCGGCAGATTGCCGCCAATGGCCGTGAAGTTGAACGGCGTGATCGCGTAGACCACCCCTTCAAGAGCCCGGTGCTCCATCCGGTTCCAGATGCCCGGCGATGATTCCGGCTGCTCCCGATACAGCCGCTCGGCGAAGTGAACGTTGAATCGGAGGAAGTCAATCAGCTCGCAGGCACTGTCGATCTCTGCCTGGTGGGAGGTCTTGCTCTGACCGAGCATCGTCGCGGCATTGAGCACCTGCCGCCACGGTCCCGCCAGGAGGTCCGCCGCGCGAAGGAACACTGCCGCGCGATCCTCAAACCGCCACGTAGCCCAGTCGCGCTGCGCCTCGTTGGCAGCCTTGATGGCCGACTGAATCGTGTCCCCACTCGCCTGGTGCACCCGGGCAATGACTTTCGAGTGGCAGTGCGGCATCACCACATCAGTGAGTTTGCCGCTGCGCACATCCTCGCCACCGACCACGCACGGTATGTCGACCTGCTGGGCGCTCATTGTTTTCAGCTCATTGGCCAGCGCGCCGCGCTCGGGCGAGCCAGGCGCATAGGCCAGGACCGGTTCGTTTCGGGGGATTGGAATCGTTGAAATGCCACTCATATGCGATGTACCGGTTTCAAGGAGGCCGTAAGATAATTGGGAGGAGGCGGGAGGGGCGTCACCACTGCGGATTTGGCCAGCCAGTAGAACTATCGGTAAGGCTCGAGCCCGGTCGCTTTGAATGACGCATAGACCTCGCTGCCCTCCCTGAGCTGCAGTGCGTCAACCGCGGCGCGGGTGACCTCAGCCACGAGTGGGGGCCGGGTATTGATGGCAACCCTGACCCGTTCTCCGTGAGGCGGTTCGGGAATGATTTCTGATACGATGCCCTGGAAGACATTCTGCGCGCTTCCTCCCGGACGTTCACGATGCAGGGTAATCTCCCGGGGGCTCACTGAAACGAAGACCTCGGATTCAAGGTCGCCAGGGTCGACCACGGAAAGCTCTCCCGTAGCCGTGCCGAGGCGCGCGAGCCCCTGCCCATCCCGCAATATGATCGTTCCCTGGAAAAGATTGACTCCCATGAATTCGGCAATGAACGCCGAGCGCGGCCGCCGCAGCAGATCATCCCGGCTTCCGGCCTGGATGACCCTGCCCTTCTCCAGTACCGCAATGCGATCTCCGAAAACCATGGCCTCCATCGGCGAGTGGGTCACAAACAGCGTCGCACATGTGAGCGTGCGAAGGATGCCCCGAAGCTCCATACGGGTCGCTCGGCGTGTCGTGAGATCCAGTGCGGTCAGCGGCTCATCCAGCAGCAGCACGGAAGGATTGAGAATCAGGGCGCGCGCGAGCGCCACCCGCTGCTGCTGTCCCCCGGACAGCTGGTGCGGCTTCTGGTCTGCCAGCGAGGAGATGCCAAATCGCTCAAGCTCCATGCTGACTCGTGCTCGCCTCTCACCTCCCGACCCGTGTTGCGACGGCAGGCCGAAGGCGACGTTCTCAAAAGCTGTGAGATGAGGGAAGAGGGAATAATCCTGTGCGACGTAGCCAATCGGGCGCCGCCATGATGGAATGGCCACCGCGCCGGCGCCATCATACCACGTGTCATCGTTCCAGGCGACTCGACCCGAATCCGGGTCCAGCAACCCGGCCAGGAGACGCAACGCCGTTGTCTTGCCGGATCCACTCTCCCCGACAAGAACGAGCGTCGAGCCGCTCGATATTTCGAGAGAGACGTCCAGGGAAAAATCCCCGAGCGTTTTACCGAGCTGCGCGCGCAGCATGGTTTCGGCCAGGCATGGATGCTGCCCGGCCCGAGCGGATAGCGACCAGCAGACCAAGTGAGACGATCATCAGGATGAGTGCCAGCGCGATGGCGGAGTCGAGATTGGTCTGGAGAGCCGTGTAGACGGCGAGGGGCATGGTCTGGGTGACGCCTGGCAGGTTCCCGGCAAACGTGATCGTTGCGCCAAATTCACCAAGCGCGCGCGCCCATGCCATTGCGGCTCCCGCCAGGACCGAGGGTGCTGCCAGGGGCAGCATGACCCGCCAGAAGCGATCTGTTTCGGATGCTCGCAATGTCTTTGCTGCATCCAGATATCGAGTGTCCACGGATGCAAAGCCGGCCCGCGCGGCACCGACAAAGAGTGGCAGAGACATGAAGGTCTGCGCCACAACGACGGCCAGCGTGGTGAATGGCACCTGCAGCCCGATAAATGACAAGGCGCGACCGGTAAGGCCGGCTCGCCCGAATGCGAGGAGCAGGGCAAGGCCGGCAACCGTTGGAGGAAGCACGAGAGGTAGATCCACGACCGCTTCGAGAATCACCTTGCCCGGGAAGGTGCGCGTCGCCAGAAGATACGCCGCGGGAAGCCCGATGAGCACGACGGTGATGGTTGCCGCCACACTGGAGATCAGGCTGAGACGGAGAGCCTGGAGCACCTCGGGATCTCGAAGACCATGCAGAACCGAAACGGAAGGAACGCGCAGAACCAGAGCAAGGAGGGGAAGCCCAAGAAGAACGAGCAGCAAAGTGATGCCAAGGCAGGCTCCCGCCAGGGACACCGCACGTCGAGCGCTCAGCCAGTGAATCACGGCCCGGCTGTAACCGGCTGGAAACCATGCCGGCGAAGGATTGCCTGGCCTTCCGTCGAGACGATGTAGTCTAGAAGAGCCTTGGCCTCCGCCGCGTGCCGTGATCCCCGGACGAGAGCGACTGGGTAAGCGGCTACGACGTTCTGGGCCTCGGGGATCTCCAGCACAGAAATGAATCGACTCACATCACTCGTCACATCAGTCCGATAGACAATACCCGCATCGGCCTCGCCGAGCTGAACCTTGGCAACAACACCGCGAACGGTCTCTTCATTCGACACGACGTTGCTGACCACGCGTCGCGCGAAATCCTCGCCATACCCCGGAAGACTGCTGAGATTCTGAAGCATGTCACGAGTGTATTTTCCTGCGGGCACCGCCTCCGCCGCGAGAACAAGCTTGAGACCCTTGCGGGCGAGTCCGGGGAGATTCTGGATCCGTGCAGAGTTTGTTCTCGGAATGATGACGACAAGCTGATTTCGCGCGAAGACCCGTGGTCTGCCTTCGACCAGGGACCGCTCCACCACCCAGGTCATCCACCGCTGGTCGGCGGACGCAAACAGGTCCGCGGCCGCCCCCTGTTCCAGCTGGGCCGCGAGCTGCTGGGAGCCCGCGAAATTGAACTGAACGGCGATCCCCGCGTTTCGTTGAGCGAACTCCTGCCCGATGTCCTGAAAAGCTTCGGTCAGTGACGCAGCGGCGAACACGGTGATCCGGGCTGGAACCAGCGGAACATGCGGCACAGGAATCAACGAGACCACCGCGACGAGTGCGAGGTAGCGGCGACTTTTCATCAACACTTTCCAATCATGACTTCGGTGGACTTGATCACAGCTAGAACCTCAGCTCCCACCGCCAGCATCATCCGCTCGGCCGAGCCACGGGTAATAATTGAAACCAGTTCCTGGTCCCCAATGGCGACGCGTATCTCCGCCATCACACCATCCAGCCGCATTTCAGTAACAATGCCCTTTAACTGATTGCGGGCGCTTAACTCGAGCGGGCGGCCCCCTGATTCCGCCGGGGATTGCCGCAACATGGCTTCCAGTTGAGCTCGCTCGAAGAGCCATTTTCGGCCGATTCGGGCGGCAGGTAGACTTCCGGACCGGGCAAGGCGCTGGACCTGTTTCACGTTGAGGTGAAGGAGCTTGCCAGCCTCGGAAGCATTTAAAGTGTCCATAGGATGCCTCATTGGTTACCTTAACATACCTTAATAGTCCGTTCATCACCATCCGGGAAATTTGATGACTGGCCTCAAGACGGTCGCGCTTGTTCTCACGGCGGGGTGTTTCGGCAGTGTTCTTCAATGCCAGACACCGCCAGCCCTCCCCAAGCTGGGTGGGTACCTGCAGGCTCGAGAGAACTATCAGACCAGGCGCGGCCTGACAGCATCCCTCAACCGTGCGAGAGTGTCGGTGGACGGTACGGCGGGCGGAGGATTCTCCTACCGGATCCTGGTGGAATATGCAGTGCCACCAGGCGGGACTGCAGCTTCAGTCGTCAGCCTTCGCGATGCCTATATCCGCTGGATCCGATCGGCGTTCACAGTGACCGCTGGGCAATTCAAAGTGCCGTTCAGCCGGGAATTCCTCACTTCGATAACGGTACTTGAATCGGCCGATCGGTCCGCGGTGGTGGACGCCATTGCTCCGAAGCGTGACCTGGGGTTGATGGCCGAGTACAACTGGCGATCGGCAATAACGATTTCGGTGGGGGCGTTCAATGGGGAGGGGCAGAATCAGCCGACCAATCGTGACTCGGTGGTCATGATCGCGGCACGAGTCACTATGCGACCGGTTGCGTATCTCAGTCTCGCGGGAAATGTGGCGCGCTCGGGGAGCGACAGTTCCCGGTACGGCATCGATGCGCAATTCGACTACCACGGCGCCACGCTGAAGGTTGAATACCTCGGCGAACACCGTGGAATGGTAAGTCGAGACGATCACGGGTGGTTTGCACTGGCTGGGTTCCGAGTGACACCGCGGCTGCAGCTAATCCTCAAAAACGAAGACCTCGAGCGCCCTTCTCTCGCCCTGTTCCAGAGGAATCGCGCTGTTACCGGCGGCGCCAACCTGGATCTTGTACCAGGAAAGATCCGCTTCATAGCGGACTACGTGTCACGAAAGATCGGAGACCCCGGTCAGCGCACCGGGACTCTGATCACCCAGCTTCAGGTGAGATTCTAGAGTCGCGGGCTATTCGACTGAAGGGGTCAGAACCTGGTTGACCAGGTCGAGGAGGCGGTCGCGATCGATCGGCTTGAGGAGGAGGGCCGCCGCTCCCTTCGAGCGCACCAGCTCGTCCAGCCCGTCGTCGGTACTCGCAGTGACTATGATGATTGGAATTCGGGAAAGCCGGGGAATAGCCTGGACTTTCTGGAGGAAATTGAGTCCTCCACCCGCGGGCATCTGCATGTCGAGTAGAATCACCTGCGGTGGACTCTGCTGGGCGAACATGTAACCCTGCATAGCATCGTGCGCCTCGAGCACCATGAACCCCGCGTCACGCAGAATCGCGGCGGCAAGCACCACAAAAGCCCGGTCATCGTCCACGATGAGGAGCTTTGGTTTGGGAGCAGCAGCCTTGTCCTTTCCTACCCGCGGCATGATGCCGGAGTAGGACCGTGAGGGACGGTCCACTCTACTCTCCTTGTCAGGATCCCCTGTCATACCTAGTTAAGACTGGACTATCGTGATGTCCAGTCCCGCCAGAGGCTATCGATTCGCGTGACTTTAGAAATGCCCTTCATAGGAAATGGCGACTCCTCCCGCACAAGGCACGACCGACGGCGCCGACACACCAAACAGGCTGATCCTTCCTTCGACAAACTTCGCTGTCAGGATACCCAGTCCAGCTCCGGCGACCACATCGCTTACCCAATGCGCGTTGTCGTTCACCCGGGACCACGCAGTGCCGGTTGCCGCCACATATAGGCCCGCGGTCACCCAGGGATTTCTTATCTCATCACCGAGCGAAGCGGCAAGCGCGAACGCCATGGTAGTATGACCCGACGGCGCCGAGGCTGCTCCGGAGAATGGCGCGAAGTCGTCAGGATCACTGCCCGCGTGTGAAGGCCGCGAACGCCCGGCGGCGAGCTTCGTCACTGTCACCAGCACTCCAGAGAGGGCAAGGGCTCCGCTGACTCGAAGACCCGCCGCCTTGATTTTCTGGTTTCCTGCCAGAGCACCCAGGGCAACCATCCCCAGTCCCGCGGTCGCAAACACCTCCGGCTGGCCCATGTGCTTGAAGAAGCGAGCTGCCTGGTTCGATCCGTCGGAGCGATGGTTAACAGAGAATCGTTGCGCTGGTTCATCGACAGCGGTCAGAAGGGCAAAGCCTCCGACCGCGACGAGACCGTGCCACCACCGAACCCGGTTGATCGCACCGGGTTCCTGAGCATGGAGCACGGTTGCGCCACCACCGAGCGTCAGGAGGAAAGCGCAGGTGGAAATCAGCCAGATCCAGCGCGGGACGCGGGGAAAAGGAGCCATTCGCCGAAGGGAAATGGAGCGACTCGAGTGCCCGGAGAAGGACGCGAGTCCTGTTATTGGGAAAATCTGCCGGTGTGACAACTCGCAGAGGTACCGGAAGATATAATCACCGGGGTCTTTACTTCCATCCCCAAGAGCGTGATGTTGGAGACTCATAAATCCGCAAACGCCCACTCTGGAACCGCATGAGACGCCCTGTCCTGACTCTGCTTGTCCTGATCGCCGCTGCTGGCTGCCGCGATTACCACTATGAGAGCCATATCGGTAACCAGGACGGTCTCCTGTCCGCCGATCAGTTTGCCTCTTATGGAAGGGAACAGGCGATTGCGGTGGCGGTGGGACGGGAATTCGGCCGACCCTATAACTCAGGCCTGGGAGTCCCAGCTCGAGTGGCTATCGCCTACGCCCGCCAGTTCCCTGAGATTCTCGATATCCAGGCCGATACACTGGGGTACCGGCTTACGATTCAGTTCAAGAGCGGCTGGCGAGCGGGCGTGGTTCCAATCACCGATGGAAAGCGCGGCCCCGACACGAAGATTCCTTCCTGAGCACGATCGGGAGGACCTGTCAGCCGTCCCCATGATTGACATCCTTCAGGTCACCACAACGGTCTCGTCGAAGGAAGAGGCCGAGCGCATCGGCCATACCGTGGTGCAGGAGCGCCTCGCGGCATGTGCCCAGATCCAGGGACCTGTCGCGAGTCATTACTGGTGGCAGGATCGGATCGAGCAGGCAGCCGAGTGGTATTGTCATCTGAAAACGACGGCCGAACGCTACCCTGCATTGGAAGCACGCCTGAGAGCGCTCCACTCCTATGCCATTCCGGAAATTATCGCGGTTCCCATAAGCCGCGGCGGTTCAGATTACGCGGCGTGGGTCGCCGATATGGTCCGCAGCACGTCACCCTGATCCGGCCTTCACCTGGAGTGTATCGATGACAGAGCCAGCACCCGAACAGGCGGTGAGTGGGTGGGAGGATTATCTCGAGATCTTCTACGCGCCGTCCAGAGTATTCGCCCGCCGGGGGACCCGCTGGGGAATGCCTCTCCTGGTTCTCGTCATCGTATCCGGAGTTCTCATCCTCGGTACAATGGGACTGTTGACTCCATTGCTCGAATCGGATAGTCAGCGGGTCATGGCTTCGAAGCTGCAGCAGATGACACCGGAACAGGCCGACCGGGTCCGGCAGATGTCAGGCAAGATTGGAATGTTCTTTCCCATTTTTGCCATCGCCACTATGGCGATTCTTCCGATTATCGTAGGCCTCCTGCTCTGGTTTGCCGGAAAAGTCGTCGGTGCCGTCCAGGAGCTTGGTGCGGCGTTCATGGTGGCGGTGTTCGCCATGTTTCCCCGCATCTTGTCCTGGGCAATCCTGGGTATGCAGGCGGCCATCCTGCCGGAGGAAAACCTGAAGGGGCTGGCGAGTGTCACCTTGAGCCCGGCACGTTTCATGGACCCGGCGAACACAAGCATGGGGCTGATCGCCCTCGGAATGCGCTTTGATGTTTTCGTGATCTGGTCGACCATTCTGCTGGCAATCGGACTCAAGGTCACCGGAAAGGTCTCTGGTCAGAAGGCCGCAATCGCCGCGATCCTGGTCTGGGTGGCGGGCTCGTTGCAGGCTTTGGTTCAATTGATTCGCGGCTGAACGGGAGCACGCCCACTTGTCACGAACGAAGATTCTTACCATCCTGGGGGTTGTCGCCTTTTTCGGCTTGCTGCTGTACAACACTCTTTCCGCGCAGAAGGCAACGTGTGAAGTCTGTGTCGAGTTCAACGGCGGAAGGAACTGCGCGACCGCATCCCACGAGTCCGCCTCGGAGGCCGCACGGTCCGCGCAGGCGACCGCGTGCGGTCCGCTGGCCAACGGAATGAACGACCAGATCGCCTGCGGCAATCGTCCCCCGACGACGTCAGTTTGCCGCACTCGCTGAGCCAACTCCAGCCGCGCGCTCCGCAGGCTCATCCGCGGAGATGTGAACCATCTCTCTCTCTCAGACGTTCTCTTACGAAGACATCTCCCATTGGGCCGGAGCCGGCTCCGGAATATGCTGATGGAATGTGTGCGAAGCCGTGGCAGAGCCGCCTCGCTCCCGATTAAGTCAGATCCTGACTCAATACCTGCTAAGTAGTTGAACCAGACGTAGTTCGACTGAACGATGGGGTGTGGAACACTGCAGGAATGTGCTTCATGTCGCGGTGGGCTGGTATCATGCTGAGTATGTTTGGCTGGCACCAGTATTGCGCAGTGGACGGGACGAAGCGTCAACATCCCGAGACGAGAAAATGACCGAAATCAGTGAAGTCGTCATCCGAGACATGGAAAAAGGCGAGGAGTTCGCGGAATGGTTCGCGGACCTTCTGCTGCGTCACGATGATGAAACCGGCCTGGACGTTCATCGCGATGACCGCTACCTGGTCCTCAGCAATGAAATCGGGGACTGGATTGGTGGACTCAGATATTCACTCCAAGGTGGCGTTGCGCAGTTGCTTGAGCTGGCGGTGAGCCATGATGAGCGGCACCAGGGCCATGCGCATCGGCTGTTGCAGGCATTTGAACAGCGCGGGGTCGAATCGGGAGTCCACCTGGCGGAGTTCTGGACCGACGATCTCCGTTCCGAGGCCTTCCTTCTTGCTTTCGGTTGGAGCAGGGTCCTGACTCGGCAGAACTATATCGGCCAGCGAGTCTGGTACCTGATGGAAAAACGGTTCGATGCCGCGGACGAGGAGTAATCGGCAGGAATCCCCAGGTAGCGAAGCCCGGTGTCCAGCGCCGGGCTTTTCATTTGGTGGCCAGGGCCCCCCTTTGTCATAACCTGTTATCTTACCATACAGTTATCAGGGCCGTGAGTTCTCCAATTTACGAGATGATCAGCATGGGCGTTACCGAAGCGGCACGACAGCTCTTCTCCAAGATCGAGGTGCTCAAGGACATGGAGCCCAGGGTCAGAGAGCTGATGACCATCCATGAACAGAAACGCGAGCTTTGGTTTCCGGCGGATCTGCTGGAAGCCAAGCCTGGCGAGTCCCAGGACGAGCATGTTCGAGCACTAAGGGAGCGTGCCGCCGGGATCCCCGATTCGGCGCGAGCCGCAATTGCCTTAAACCTGCTGACGGAAGAAGGGCTGCCCCACTTCCACCGGCTTCTTGCAGTCTACCTCGGCGACGACAGCTACTGGCGGGAATGGATCAATCTGTGGACGGCCGAAGAGGACCGGCACGGCGCAGTACTGCGGGATTACGCCCGGGACACCCGGATCTTCAATCAATCAAAGCTCGAACATCTGCAGTTCGCGTTTCTGCGTCAGGGATTTCATCCGGGCTGGGACAGCGATCCGTACAGAGTCTTTGCATACACGACTGTCCAGGAGCGAGCGACCCAGTTCTCGCACAGCGAGACGGGGAAACTCGCGGGTGAGTATGAGCCCATGCTTCGTGAGATACTTTCTCGAGTCGCCCAGGAGGAGGCGCGGCACTACACCTTCTATCGCACGGTGTTCGACGAGGTGCTGCAGCGCGATCCGGATCGGGCGCTGGAGTCGGCATCGCACATTCTTCCGGGAATCGACATGCCCGGCGCGAGTATGCCGGGCTTCCGTGAATTCGCCGACGTAGTGCGTCGTGCCGGTATCTATGGACCATGGGATTATCTGCGCATCGTGCAGGAACAGATCCGCCACTGGCAAATCGATGGCATCAACGGCCTGGGATCGCTCGGCCGCCGCGCACAGGCGAAGATTCTCGAGATCCCCGATCGCCTGAAACGTGTCGCTGAGTACATCGAGACCCGAAGCAAGGCCAAAACGTTCAGTTTCGACATCATCTATCATCGCCATTTCGCAATGGAGTAAGCGAACGGAGCGTGCCAGAGCCCGGGGCCAGTCGCCACGGGCTTTTTTTGCGATAGCGGCTCCTTGCCGCGCAATCTCGCCATGACATTATCATTGGGCGACACATTCGGCCTTTCACCCCGGAGACTTCAGGTGCGACCGCTGATTCTGCTCATGTTTGCCGTGGGACTGGCGGGATGCTCCGGCTCAGAGAAGAAGCCAGCCGGTGAGCGGGCGTCCGAGCAGCACCAGGAACCCGGCAGCGCCCAGGCGGATGCCGATGTGCTGGGCCGGGAAATCTTTGACCTGGTAGATCGGGCCATGAGTTACAAGAGCGCTCACCGCGGACGTCTTCCCAGGTCGCTGAAGGAGTTGGGAGTGGATGCGCTGACGCCGATTACTGCCCGCACGCTCGTCGTAAGCGGATCAGTGCCGGATGTGACCGTGGAATTCAGGGCGAAGCCGAATCATACTTTGGGGAGCTGCCATGGAACCAGCAGTATCCTGGAAGAATCATCAATGGGCGGGGGAGAGTTCTCGGTGATGTGCAACCTCCTGGCCGGCGGCACGACCACGCTGCATACCAGGCGGTAGGTGGTACCCGGAGAAGGAGAACCTTGGCAATAGTGCTGGTGATCGCGCGGTACCTGGTGGCGGCAGTCTTCTTCTCTGCATGCCTGGTTGCACTGGTGCACTGGGGGATCCGCCGCAAACGTCTCAATGCCTTTGGCTCCCTCGCCCGGTTTACCAGGAGTGTGAGCGACCCGCTGCTCAAACCGGTGGAGCGCAAGGTCATCCGCTTTGGAGGAAACCCGCAGGACGCCCCCATCTGGCTGATTGGTATTGTGGTCGTCGCAGGTCTTCTGCTGTTGTCGCTAATCCAGTGGCTCGTCAACGCGGTGCTGTATGTTTCTCTCCTTGCCCATGGCGGGAGCCGGGCGTGGGCATCAATGATCGTCAGCGTTCTGTACTTCATCGTGACGACAGCATTGCTCCTGAGAGTAGTGGGAAGCTGGATCGGGATCGACCGTCATAATCGCTGGATGCGTTATGCGTACCGGCTTACCGACTGGATCGTCGAACCCATCCGCCGCATGCTACCTGCCTCCGGCTTCATTGATATCAGCCCTCTCGTCGCATGGCTGGCGCTCTGGATCATCCGTACTCTGATCGCTCGCTTCTTCTTCGTTTAGCTCTATGCGGCCGTTCCGACAGGACTGGCACGCTGGTCGAGCCACCTACTGAAATCGTCGCCAAGGCGATGCTCTGCTCAACTTCCTCAGCAAGAGGCCTGAGATCCCCGCCCGCGCTGAACTGGTAAGCACAGCGCTCGGACCAGGCCGGTCCACGTAACCAAATCCAGACAGTGCGCCCGCTGGGCTACCGATTCATCATCGACCCCATTACGATTCTCAATACAACTGCTCCCGTGGTGATTTGCGCATATTGCAGCCACGTAAAATAATTTGCTAAAACGCCGCCCACAGCCCGTTTTAGCTGGGGCATTTTTTATTGGGAGTGACATCCGGCGCCTCATGACTGCCACCGCTATTCATACGCCCTGGACCCGGACGAGCCGACTGGCCTCTCTCGAGTCGCTGCTTGCCCGGCGCATCGTCGTGCTGGACGGCGCGATGGGCACGATGATTCAGAGCTACCGGCTGGAGGAGGAAGATTATCGCGGCGAGCGATTCGCCGCGCATGCTCGAGATCTTCGAGGAAATAATGACCTCCTTACGCTGACGCAGCCTTCGATCATCAAGGCTATTCATGCCGCGTATCTCGATGCCGGCGCCGATATCCTGGAGACCAACACCTTCAACTCCACCCGGGTCGCGATGGCGGACTACGGCATGGAGTCGCTCGCCTACGAGCTGAACCGGGAGGGCGCTCGTCTCGCGCGAGAAGTGGCTGACGGCTATGAAGCCGCCGCGCCAGAGCGGGCCAGGTTCGTCGCCGGAGCGATCGGACCGACCAACCGGACTGCATCGCTTTCACCGGATGTGAATCGTCCCGGGTTCCGCAACATCGATTTTGACAGTCTCACCGAAGCATACGGAGAGGCCGCGGCCGGACTGCTTGAAGGGGGAGCGGACCTCCTCCTGGTAGAGACCATTTTTGACACGCTCAACTGCAAGGCGGCGCTCTTCGCGATTGAGCGGGTATTCGAGGCCCGGGGTGAGCGGATCCCGATCATGATCTCGGGAACAATTACCGATGCGAGTGGTCGCACGCTGTCCGGCCAGACGGTGGAAGCGTTCTGGAATTCAGTCGCGCACGCCCGCCCGCTTACGATCGGGCTCAATTGTGCCCTTGGCGCTCGCCAACTGCGGCCCTATGTGCAGGAGCTCTCACGGATCGCGCCCGTCTACGTGAGCGCACATCCCAATGCCGGCCTTCCGAATGAGTTCGGGCAGTACGATGAAACGCCCGAGAGCATGGCGGAGATGCTTGCAGAATTCGCCGGGCACGGCCTGCTGAACGTAGTCGGCGGCTGCTGCGGAACCACGCCGGCTCACATCGCCGCGATCGCCGCCGCTGTCCAGGGCAAGCCACCCCGGGCGGTCCCGACGGTGCTGGACCGGCTCCGGCTCTCGGGGCTCGAGCCCCTTACGATCGGCCCCGACACGCTCTTTGTGAATGTCGGAGAACGGACCAACGTCACCGGCTCCGCCCGATTCTCCCGGCTGGTGCTTGGCGGCGAGTACGAGGCCGCGCTCGACGTTGCCCGCCAGCAGGTTGGCAGCGGTGCTCAGATCATCGATGTGAACATGGACGAGGGAATGCTCGATTCCCGGGAGGCGATGGTCACCTTCCTCGACCTGATCGCCTCGGAGCCCGACATCAGCCGGGTCCCCGTCATGATCGATTCTTCCCGGTGGGAGGTGATCGAGGCTGGTCTCAAGCACGTGCAGGGCAAGGGCATCGTCAACTCGATCAGCCTGAAGGAAGGTGAAGCGGAGTTCCTTCACCGGGCGGGGCTCGTGCGGCAGTATGGCGCCGCTGTGATCGTGATGGCATTCGACGAACAGGGGCAGGCCGATACCGCGGATCGCAAGGTCGCGATCTGCGCCAGGGCGTACGCGCTGCTGACCGAACGAGTCGGCTTTCCTCCCGAAGACATCATCTTCGATCCCAACATCTTTGCCATCGCCACCGGCATCGAAGAACACAACAACTACGCCGTTGAGTTCATGGAGGCGACGCGCCGGATCAAGGCGACGCTGCCGCATTGCCGGGTGAGCGGCGGGGTGAGCAACGTGTCGTTCTCGTTCCGGGGGAACAACCCGGTGCGCGAGGCGATTCATTCCGTCTTCCTGTATCACGCGATCAAAGCCGGCATGGACATGGGAATCGTGAACGCCGGGCAGCTCGCGATCTATTCCGACATTCCGCCGGACCTGCTCGAGCGGGTGGAAGACGTCGTTCTGAATCGACGGCCCGATGCGACCGAACGCCTGCTGGCTGTGGCTGATTCCGTCCAGGGCCAGGAGGCGTCGAGTACCGCCGATCTCAGCTGGCGCGATGGCACAGTCAACGAGCGCCTCACCCACGCGCTGGTCAATGGGATCACCGATTACATCATCGATGACACTGAGGAAGCGCGGCGCCAGGCCGAGCGGCCCATCGAGGTGATCGAAGGGCCGCTGATGCAGGGAATGAACGTGGTGGGCGATCTCTTCGGGGCAGGAAAAATGTTTCTGCCACAGGTCGTCAAAAGCGCGCGAGTCATGAAGAAAGCGGTCGCCCACCTGATTCCCTACATCGAGGCCGGGAAGACCGGGACCGGCGCTTCACGCACCAACGGGCGGGTGGTCATGGCAACCGTCAAGGGAGACGTCCACGACATCGGCAAGAACATTGTAGGCGTGGTTCTCCAGTGCAACAACTTTGAAGTCATTGACCTGGGTGTGATGGTCCCCTGCGCCAAAATTCTGGAAACGGCGCGCGAGGTTGGCGCGGACCTCATCGGGCTGAGCGGTCTCATCACCCCTTCACTCGAGGAGATGACCTTTGTCGCAAGCGAAATGGAACGCGAGGGCTTTACTACCCCGCTGCTGATCGGCGGTGCCACGACGTCCCGGGTACATACGGCGGTCAAGATCGAGCCGGCATACTCCGGCGCGACCGTGCATGTCCTCGACGCATCACGCGCCGTCGGGGTGGCCGGAACCCTCGTTAACCCCGGCCAGCGCGAGGAGTTCTCGGCGGGAATCAGGAACCAGTACCAGCAGATCCGGATTGACCGGGCGGACCGGAGAGAGAAGCAGCCCAAACAGAGCATTGCCGATGCAAGGCGAAATCGCCTGGTCATCGACTGGAAGTCGGCCGAGCCACCGCAGCCTTCGTTTCTCGGTCGCAAGGTGCTGGAGCGATATCCGCTGGACGAGCTCGTCCCCCTGATTGACTGGACGCCATTTTTTCAGACCTGGGAGCTCGCCGGCCATTACCCCGCCATTCTTTCAGACGGGAAAGTCGGCGCCGCCGCGACGAGCCTTCTCCGGGATGCGCAGGCCCTGCTCGATCGCATCGTCAAGGAAAAACTCCTGGAGGCTCGCGCGGTGCTCGGATTTTTTCCGGCACGCAGCACGCCACAGGATGATATCGAGCTCTTCGAGGGAATTGACCGGTTCGAGCCGGTGGCACGGCTGCGCACGTTGCGTCAGCAGATGGTCAAGCCGCCCGGCCGGCCCAACCTCGCCCTGGCCGATTTCGTGGCACCGGCACAGAGCGGGCTGGAAGATTATGTAGGTGCGTTTGCGGTCACCTGTGGTGTGGGACTCGATGCGCTGGTGAAGGAATTCGAGGGGCAGCAGGACGATTACAGCAGCATCATGGCGAAGGCGCTGGCGGATCGGCTGGCCGAAGCATTTGCCGAACGGCTGCACCAGAGAGTGCGCCGGGAATTCTGGGGCTACGCTCCGGAGGAGGCGCTCGATGTGCACGGGCTGATTGACGAACGTTACCAGGGAATCCGGCCCGCGCCGGGTTATCCGGCCTGCCCTGATCACACTGAGAAGGCGACACTCTTCGAGTTACTGCATGTCGAGACCCATACCGGCATCACCCTGACCGAGAGCTATGCGATGCTGCCCACGGCATCGGTCAGCGGATGGTATTTCTGGCATCCACAATCCCAGTACTTCGGGGTCGGTAAAATCGAGAAAGACCAGGTCGAGGAGTATGCCCGGCGGAAAGGCATTGACCTCAGGGCAGCAGAGCGATGGTTGAGCCCTAACCTGGCGTACGAGCGCTAGGGAAGCGGGGAAGTCGGGAAGTCGGGAAGTCGGGAAGTCGGGAAGTCGGGAAGTCGGGAAGCGGGGAAGCTATAACTGGACAGTTCTGCTGGGTGCCATACGCGACGCGCGGGCACGCGTCGACAACCATCAAGAGTGGCTATGAAAACTTTTCGCGAACTTCTGTCCGACGGCCGGGTCCATGTTTTTGATGGCGCGATGGGCACCGTGCTCTACGGCC
>JBDTQP010000039.1:0-17115 GCA_039932125.1 Gemmatimonadota bacterium | reverse complement strand
TCGCTGGTTCCGTGCGACCTCCGTTGTGTCCGTGCTTCCGTGGTTGCGGTTCCCCTGATGACCAATCGACGGATCCTTTGCGCGTCTTGGCGTGCTTTGCGCCTTTGCGGTGAGTCGTTATGTATCCTGACCTATTCGATCAAGGAGATGGTGATGAAGCGGTCTCGATTGGCTCCGATGATATTTGCGATCTGTCTCGGCACGTTTCCTCTCCATGCCGCGGCCCAGCAAACACCGGTCGACGTCGCTGGTCCCCGATTCGAGGTCAGCTTCCCCCGAGCCCGGAGCCATGTTCCCCTCGATGGTCGTCTCCTTGTCCTGGTCTCTACCGACTCGTCGGCCGAGCCGCGATTCCAGATTGCCGACGGTCTTGGCACGCAGCAGGCCTTTGGCATCGAGGTCGATGGCCTGCAACCCGGTGCCTCCGCTATCGTCGACAGCCGGGCGGTCGGATATCCGCTCGATAAAGTGACCGACATTCCGTCCGGCCGCTACCGGGTACAGGCCGTACTGAATCGCTACGAAACCTTTCATCGCTCGGATGGTCACACCGTCAAGCTTCCACCCGATATGGGAGAGGGCCAGGTGTGGAACCAGAAACCGGGAAACCTGTATAGCGCGCCTCAGTGGATCACGATCGCCCAGGGAGCGCCGCTTGCGTTCCGCCTCTCACTGGATTCCGTAATTGCCCCGGCCGTTTCACCCCAGGATACCCGGTACGTGCGCCACGAGCGGATCCAGAGCAAGCTGCTGAGCCATTTCTGGGGACGGCCGGTATATCTCGGCGCGCATGTTCTCCTCCCTGAAGATTTCGACCAGCATCCCACTGCGCGCTATCCACTCGTTATCGATCATGGCCATTTCCCCAGTGACATCGACGTTTGGCGTGAGACGCCTCCCGATTCCAGCCTCAAGCCGGATTACAGCGAGCGCTTTCATCTCGCCGGGTACAATCGTATTCAGCAGGAGCTGGCCTGGCAGTTTCACCAGGACTGGACTGGTCCCGGGTTCCCCCGGGTGCTCCTGATTGAAATTCAGCATCCGACACCCTACTACGACGACTCGTACGCGGTCAACTCGGAGAGCAACGGCCCCTATGGCGACGCGATCATGCAGGAGCTGATTCCGTATCTCGAGCACAAGTATCGGGGCATCGGTCAGGGATGGGCCCGCTTTACCTACGGTGGGTCCACTGGCGGCTGGGAAGCGATGGCGGTGCAGATGTTTTACCCCAGGGAGTTCAATGGTGCGTGGGTAGCCTGCCCCGACCCTCTCGACTTCCGCGCCTTCGAGCTCATCAACATCTACGAAGACTCCAACGCCTTCTATCCATCTTCTCCCTGGCTGCGCGTGCCTCGACCGGCTCACCGCGACTACCTGGGGAAAATCTCCTCCACCGTGGCGAGCGAGAATCGTTACGAGCTCGTGCTCGGTACTCACAGTCGTTCCGGTGGCCAGTGGGATGTCTGGCAATCCGTCTTCTCGCCGCTGGCTGAAGACGGGTATCCAAAGCCTATCTGGGACAAAGCTACCGGCGTTATCGATCACACCGTTGCCGCCTACTGGCGCGACCATTACGACCTCGCGCATATACTCGAGCGAGACTGGGCAACGCTCGGTCCCCAGGTCCGCGGCAAACTTCACATATATGTCGGGGAGGCCGATAACTATTTCCTCAATGATGCCGTCTACCTGACCGAAGGCATCATCAAGTCGCTCTCCAACCCTGCGCCGGACATCGAAGTCGACTATCAGGCTCGAGCCGAGCATTGCTGGAATGGAGACCACACCCGCGCGAACGCGTACTCCCGTTTGCGTTACGCCCAGATGTTCATCCCGAGGATCATGGATCAGATTAGAAAAAGCGCGCCAGCAGGTGCGGATACCGTGAGCTGGCGCTACTGAGAGAAAGACAAGGCAACAGCTCTACCGCAAAGGCGCAGAGCTCGCAGAGAAACGCAAAGGCTTCGTGATCAGCAAGCGGTAAAACTGCTACCACGGAAACACCGAACAAACCGAACTAGCTCAGAACCAGCGTAACAGTCGACTACTTTTGTTGTTTCTTTAAGTAAAGCTGTACACCTCACACCTCACACCTCACACCTCACACCTCACACCTCACACCTCACACCTCACACTACTCTCCCAGGAAAGCCGCCAATGGCGCCATACTCGGCTTATGATCGGCAAAGATCTTGAGCGTAGCGATGAAGGGAACAGCCAGAAAAGCTCCCGCGACTCCCCAGAGAAACCACCAGAACAGGACGCCAACGAGCACCGCGACGGGGTTGAGCTTGAGCCGCTGGCCGTACGCAATAGGGCTTACCAGGTTGTTCTGCAGCGTGGCGATAACAAGGTAGGTGACGGGGACCAGAACAATATGCAGCGTGTCCTTGAAGTGCCCGAAGGCCGCCACCGACAGGAGCCCGATCATCGCGGCCGCGCCCAGGTAGGGAATGAATTCAAGGAAGACAGTTAACACGCCCCAGATCCACGGCGCCGGCAAGCCAAGCCCCCACATGGCCAGCCCAACGACGGTGCCCTGCCCGATATTGATGAGGAAAGTCGTGCTGAGGTAGCGGGTGACCGCCTGTTGCACCTGCTTGGTGATTTCGACCGCCGACTTCTTGTCTTTGAGGAGCGGCATCACCTCAACGAGTTTCTGGAGAAACATGTCACCCGACGCGAGCAGCAGAAATAACAGGAGCAGGACCTCCGAAATGCCCGCGATCAATGCCGTGGTTGTCCCAAAAATCGAAGAGAACATCGGCGGTGTCGGTGCCGACACGCCGGTGGAGCTTCCCGAGTTTCCCAGGTCCGCTGCCGCATTCGAGACCCGCTCGATCGAGTGGCGGGCGCTTGCCAGTTTTCCCCTGGCGGCCTTGAGCGTCGAAGGCGCTTCCGCCATCCAGGTCTGAACCGGTTCGGCCGCCGCGAATCCGGCCCCAATGAGTGCGCCGAGTAATGCGAGCACCACGATGGCCGCTCCAATGCTGGTCGGCACGTGAATCCGTTCAAACCGGCGGACGATGGGTCGGAGGAGAACACTCAAGAGCAGCGCGAGCGCGATCGGCACCAGGAATATTCGCGCGAAATACACTGCGGCGATGACCACCAGTACGGCGAGGATCGTGATCCCCAGAGACCGATCGGGCCGAGGCGGGGGTGTTGTCATGTGATATCGAAGGGTGGAGAGGCTGGCGCGGCGGCCGGGAATAGTGCTGACGCTCAAAGATACCGCTTCCCAGGGATACGAGGCATGCCCCTCCCGATTCTCCATCGACCCATGCATGTTCATCCGCTCACACGCGCAGCCGTGTGAACCTTGAGCGGCCCGGTACCGTAGGAGGTTCATCCGGATGCGGTTTCACTCCAGACGCTCCGAGGATTTCAATGCCGAACATTGGACCGTTTCACCCCCAGCTGGCTCACTTCGTGGTGGCACTGGGCCTGGTAGGCGTCGTATTCCGCCTGGTCTCTCTGACGGGTCGGCTGCTCTGGACCCGTCCCGCGGGCGCGGTCCTTCTTCTGATCGCAGCCGTCTCGAGCGTCGCGTCGGTGAAGTCGGGCCAGGAGGCGCACGGCCCGGTCGAGCGGGCACCCGGCGCCCGGGAGGCGGTTCAGAAGCATGAAGAGCTGGGCGAGGAGACCAGAAATCTCTTCCTTATCGTGGGAGTTCTCGAGCTCGGCGCCATGGCGCTTCGCAGGAAGGAAAAGGCCCAGAAGATTCTCTATGTGCTTTCCGGCCTGGCTGGTATCGGCGCCTCGGCGGTGCTGTACGAAGCGGCGGAGCACGGCGGCGAGCTGGTCTATTCATACGCCGGCGGCATTGGATTGCGCACGAGCGATCCCGCGGATGTGCAACGGCTGCTTATTGCTGGTCTTTACCACGAAGCACGGCTCGCGCGAGACGCCGGGCGCAAGGACGAGGCGGCGCGGCTGACTCAGGAGCTGGCCTTGCAGGCCCCATCCGATCCCAGCGTCCAGATGCTGGCCATCGAATCCATGATCAATGATCAAGGCAACCCTCGTGGCGGTCTTGATGCTCTAAGGGCCATGCCGGCGCCGGCCGACAATCCCCGCTTCGTGATTCAAAAAGGTCTGCTCGAAAGTGAAGCCTATGTTCAGCTGGGGCAGGCCGACTCAGCGCGACTCATTCTCAATGACCTGGCTCGGCAATTTCCAACGAGCCGCTCAGTCACTGACGCGCAGGCGAAACTCAAGTAGCTGCAACGCCGGAGCGTCCTCGATGGGCGCTTCGGTCGCGTGACTATGCCCAGCTCGGGTGCGCGGCTGGCGGCTGCCCTGGCCGATCGTTACCGCCTGGAGCGCGAGCTGGGGCAGGGCGGGATGGCCACCGTGTACCTCGCCCACGATCTCAAGCACGATCGTAAAGTGGCGGTCAAGGTTTTGCGTCCGGAGGTTTCCGCTGCCCTCGGACCCGAGCGTTTCCTCCGCGAAATCCGCATTGCCGCTCAGTTGAGCCATCCAAACATTCTTCCCCTCCACGATTCAGGGGAAGTCGCCGCTTCGGCTGAAGAGGGTCGCCTCCTCTACTACGTCATGCCGTTCGTAGATGGGGAGAGCCTTCGAAGCCGACTTGAGCGCGGGGGCCCCCTGCCGGTCGGTGAGACCACTCGCCTGGTGCGCGACATCGTCGATGCCCTCGCCAAGGCGCATCGGGCGGGCGTCATTCACCGGGATATCAAGCCGGAAAATATTCTGCTGAGCGATGGTCACGCGCTCGTCGCTGATTTCGGCGTCGCGCGTGCGGTGAGCGCGGCCGCCAGCTCAGGCGACCACACGACGGCCGGCATGGCACTCGGCACGCCGGCCTACATGGCCCCGGAGCAGGCTGCCGGGGATCCGAACATCGATCATCGTGCCGATCTCTATGCGGTCGGGCTGGTCGCATACGAGATGCTCACCGGCCACCAGGCCTTCGCCGGACCGACGCCGCAGGCGTTGATCGCGGCACAAATCACCGCTCGTCCCGCTCCCGTGGCAACGCGTCGGGCCGGCATTCCCGCGAGCCTGGCCGCACTCGTGATGCGCTGCCTCGAAAAGAATCCAGCCGATCGCTGGTCGTCGTCCGAAGAGCTGCTCCAGGCTCTTGACAGCCCGGACTCGGGTACGCGCCCGACGCCCTGGCGCTGGATAGCGGCAATTATTTTCGTGCTGATCGTCGCCTCTGGCGCGTTGCTCTTCACCCACAGGAAAGTCGGCCCTGGAAGCGCTCCGTCCCGGCCAGTTCCCTCCATCGCGGTGCTGCCATTCGTCAATATGAGCGGCGATTCGGCGAATGAGTACTTCAGTGACGGAATCACCGAGGAGATTCTCAACTCGCTCTCGCAGCTGCCGTTGCTCCAGGTCGCTGCAAGAACGTCGTCCTTTCAGTTCAAGGGGAAGGACGTGGACCTTCGAGAGGTTGGCCGGCAGCTCGGAGTCTCCACGCTGCTGGAGGGAAGCGTGCAGCACATGGGTGAATCCGTGCGCATCACCGCTCAGCTGATTGATGCCAGGTCAGGATATCATCTCTGGTCGGGAAAGTACGATCGCCGGCTGGAAAACATTTTTGCCGTGGAGGACGAGATTGCCCGCGCTATTGCGGATACGCTCCGCATCTCGCTCGGACTCACGGAACATGCCCGGCTGGATTCCTCGGCGACGGTCGATCCCGTCGCCCATGAGCTGTATCTCAAGGGGTTGAGCCTTATGTCGCAGCGGGGTGCGGCGCTCGGACGGGCGACCCAGTACCTGGAGAGCGCACTCGTTCGCGATTCAACGCTGGCGCCGGCAGCCGCCGCGCTGGCCCAGGCGTATGAACTGCTTCCCTACTATTACCTGAGTCCCTGGGACTCGGCGCTTGCCAATGCGGAAGCGGCCGCCCGCCGGGCATTGCGATTCGACAGCCTGCAGCCGACGGCACACTCTGTCCTGGGGAGCATTCATAGAGACCGATGGGAGTGGCGCCAGGCGGACATGGAATACCGGCGCGCCCTGGCGCTGGCCCCCAACGATCCCGAAACCATTGATCAATACGCACAGTTCCTGGGTGCGGTCGGGGAGATGGACTCAGCCCTGGTCTGGATAGAACGCGCTAGCCGGCTGGATCCTCTCGCGCCCGTTCCCATCGCGGGCGTGGGTGTCGTGTTCATGACGCTCAAGGAGCCTGACTCTTCGGTGGCAATGTTGAACCGTGCCGTCGGCATGGCACCCGCGCTCGCTATTGCGCGCTTCTGGTCCATGTGGTCGCATCTTGCCGCGCGAAGCTTCCCTGAAGCAGAGGCCGCCGCGCGACGGGGTGCTGAGCTGATCGGCACATCGCCAGATCCCTATCTCACGCTGATCAACGGAGCGCGCGATCCCTCCGCTCGCGCAGCTGCGCTGGCGCTACTCGGAAGGTTGCCAGATAACGCCCCCCAGGAGCTGGGCATCGATAGTCGTGCCAACTGGTACGCACTCCTCGGCGACTCGACCAGCGTTTTTCGTTCTCTCGATCGCTGGGCCGAAACGAAGAGAGGCAATCCTGTCGCGCTCTGGTATCCATTCCTCGATCCGTATCGCTCGAGCCCTCGTTTCGTGACTGCTCTCCACAGGTTTGGGTTTCCGTTTCATTCCACGATTTATTAGTTCGGCGGGGACAGCTATTACCGCAAAGGCGCAAAGCCCACAAAGACCCGCAAAGAGATCGTCGATTCGGAAGAGGACAAACCGCAACCACGGAGCCGCGGAGACCAACGGAGCTAGCTCGGAACCTGCGAAGCAGGCGAACCCGTATTGATTTTATTATCTGAGATCTTGACCAGGTATTCGTACAACAAACAACAGCCATAGACCCGGATAGTGCGGTTGCCGTGTGCTAAACCCGCTACCTCCGTTATCTCCATTTTTCCGTGATGAAGAAATTACCCTCTGCGAGTCTTAGCGTACTTTGCGCCTTTGCGGTCATGTTGGCGGATTTACAGGCTCCTGGACACCAAATCATACTGAAAAAGCGGCCCGCAGATCTGGAGGCAGTCACTGGAGATGGCGATGAGAATCTGCCTCAGATAAAAAGGGCTGCCAGCAGCGCTGACAGCCCCTTGATCATCCTGGCTCGACGTGTCCGTCGCCCCGCTGCCCCGCCGCTATTCAATCGCAACCAGAACTGTCCGCGTGTTCTTGCTGCGACCAGAATCGGTCCGGATATCCGCCACTGGTGAAAGCGGGCCTACTCCCTGGGCTGATAGCCGGCCAGTTGATCTCCCGAATTGGCTCGATAGAGCCTGCACGATGGCCTGCGCCCGTAACTTGGAGAGACTGAGCTCCTGTTGCCAACTACCTTCATTGTCGGTGTGGTTGACGACAAACACGCGCACAGTCGGGTTCTGTTTGAGGTAGCTGGCTACATCCTGCAGCACGCCGGTCGCCGTCGTGCTGAACTTGGCGGAGCCTTGCTGAAAAAGTATTCCCTCGAGCTCTACAAACCCTCGTCCGCGCAGCTGCTGCGAAATTTCCGACACCAGTCCTGCTCCGACTCCCGGGCCATTCCCGGAGCCATTTCCCACCTCGATTACGGTCAACACCGCCTGGGCTCGCTGGACGTTGTCCGGTGCCTGGACGTGGAGGCTGATGATTACCGCCCCATTGGTACCTACTGTGGAACCGGTGAACTGCCGCTGTCCGTTCTGGCCGTTCCAGGCGCCGGTGCAGCTGGTCACCGGCCCGGTGCCCTGGCCGCAGGTTTCATTGCTGCAGGTGAAGAGCGGCTTGACCCCCGCGCGCGAAAACGAGGTGCTGAACTCCCGATACACGTCGCCGACCGAACGACCCTGCTGCTGGGCATACGTGATTCTTGTGACCTTGCCGCTGGTCTTCTGCGATTCGGTGAAGGTCCTGCCGTCCGCGGCGCCGAGGGGGATGTCGCATTGCCCCTGGGGGTCGACATGATAGTTCGTGATCCGTGATCCCGCGGCCCGGGCGAACGCAGGATGATCATGGGCGCCGGCCACATCCTGCTGCGCGGCAAGCTGTCCCGCCAGAACCAGCAGAAGAGCTGCACTTCCCAAGGCGCTCGACGCGGCGAAGCCTGGTCTCATGGATATCCTCCTTAACCTGTGAAATACCAAGAGCTCGAGCAGGCAATCATAGGAAGATGGGGAGGAAACTCGTGTGATCTGGGTCGCGTTGCAATCCGCGGGAAGCCTCTGGACAGGCAATCCGGTGAGCGGTGAGCGGTGAGCGGTAAGCGGTAAGCGGTAAGCGGTAAGCGGTAAGCGGTAAGCGGTCACCACCCAGCACTTTACACCCTGCACTCTGCACTCTGCACTCTGCACCCTGCACTCTGCACTCTGCACCCTGCACTCTGCACCCTGCACTCTGCACTCTGTACCCTGCACCTGCACCTGCACCCTGCACCTGGCAAAAGCGCCCTACGCAAACACTTCCACTCTGTCCCGGCCACTCGACTTGGCGCGATACAGCGCCTGGTCAGCCGCCGCCACGATGGCGCTTGCAGTCTGCCCATCCGCCGGGCAGCAGGAAATGCCAATGCTGACGCGAACCCTGATCTCCTTCCCTTCCCGCGTCGTCGCCGGTCGGGCGACCAGAGACTCCCGGAGTTTGCCCGCGAGTATCTGGGCGCCTTCCGTGTTGCACCGGCGCAGGATCATTCCCATCTCCTCCCCGCCATAACGTCCGATGATATCGCTGGCGCGGACCGTCGATTGAAATAACCGCGCGAGATGCAGCAGCACCTGGTCGCCGGCCAGGTGACCATGCGTGTCGTTGACGCGTTTGAAATGATCGACATCGATCATCAGAAAGGCGAATGGCTCCTGATGTCTTCGCGCGTATTCTACGGCGTGTTCCAGCTCAGCCATGAGCGTCGCATGGTTCAGCAGCCCGGTGAGACCATCGCGATGGACCATTTCGCGAATGCGCCGGCCGCGCTCCGCACGGTTGATGACCAGTTGGAGAAGCAGCGTCGGATCCACCGGCCGGGTGAGAAAATGATCCGCACCCGCCCGCAACGCCTCGATCTGGTCCTGGAGCGTGCGCTCGTCGGCCAGGAAAATGATCGGCAGCAGCGCGAATCGCGGATCCTGCCTGACCAGTCTCGCCAGCGTGAACCCGTCCATCCCGGTCAGGTTGGTGTCCAGGAGCAGCAGGTCCGGCAGGTCGCGAGTCAGAATATCGCGCGCCTCCATGGTGTCGGCGGTGTGGGAGACGAGAATGTTCGCCTGTTCCAGGGTACGCCTGACCGAATCCGAATCCTCCACCTTCCCGGTGACGAGCAGCACGCTCGAAGGTGGTGTGCCGATTCGCGCGAGCGTCTTGGCGTAAGTCGGAAGTTCGCGGGCGACGCGATCGGACGAGAAGACGGTGTCAATCCCCGCGGCAACGGCGCGGATGCGGTCGCTCGAGCCGGTCGGATCCACCAGGACAATGCTCCGTGGGCGAACCGCTCGTCGTCCGGAAAGAGCCGCCGCGATGGCATACGGATCCGATTGAACCTGTGCGCCGGCGATGATGACCAGGTCGGGAGTTTCCGAGATCGGGATTTCCGGATGCTCGCTCTCCGGCCGCAACGTCACCGCGTATCCAGCCGCACGGAGAATATCAGTGAGCTGCGAAGCAAACGGGCCAGGAGTGCCGATGATAAGCGCAGTCCATCCGAAATCCGCCGGCGCGACCGGGCCCTTGGCATCGGAGAGCGCGGCCCCAGCCTCGTCGAAGCTCAAGCCCAGCTGGAGCACCGCGTTCTCCAGTCTGGTGTGCGACTCGGCGTTTCGCTCAGGATCGGTCTTGAGCCAGCGCTCAATCTCGCGCCCGATCGTGCTGACCTCGGGGAACCCGTAACTGCCTCCTGACCCAGCCAGACGGTGAAAACGAACGGCGAGCGACTTGGCCGCGTCTGCTTCGCCAGCAGCGAATGCCGCAACGTCTTTGCGGAGTTCCTGGAGCCGAGCCGGTGATTCCGCCACGTATTCGCGGCGGAGCTCTATCATCGCTGCTTCGAGTGCCGGGCTCATTGGCTCGCTCATACTGGATTCTTCAGGTGGGAGATGGTGTGACGAGCCGCCGCGACGAATGGAGGAGACGCGCTCCAGTGGCCATGCACCGCCGAGCCGTTGCGGACCGCAATAAGGGCAGTCTGATTGTCCGTGATCGCCACGAGCGGCTCCCCCGGCCACTCGAGGGTGGAAATAACGAGGACACTGGCAAAGGGAAGCTCGACAGGAGCCGTGGCCACAAAGGTGTGTTCCAGGCCGAGCGCCACCACTCGTCGGAGTGTCGGGGAGAGAAGGGGATATGCATCGGCAGGCGCGAGAAGCTGGACGCTCTCACGCGCGCGTGCAATGTCGTGGCTGATGACCTGAAGGGCGCCCCGGGGCGAATCAACTTCGACGATCGTCGGTGTGACTGGAGCGCCAAAGCCTTTCAACGCCTCGCTCAAGCGCTCGAGCTCCTGGCTCTGTCGATTGGTCAGCCGGGTGAGCAGCGTCGCCGGAGCCTCCGGCCGAAATCGTCGAGGCCGGTCTCCTTCCATGAGGGCCGCGCCTTTCGCGACCAGTCCCTCGAGAGCACTATATGTATTCGCCCGTGCGAGACCAGCAGTCTGTGCGATCGCGTAGCCCGTCCCCGGTCCGCCCTTGAGCAGGACCTCGTAAATCCTGCTCTCGGTCGGGGTGAATCCAAAAGGCGTCAGGTCGATCGAAGACATAATCTATGGCCAGGCAGGATGGCGTAGGCGAGAACCAGGAGTGTCACCCGCTATGAATCGTCTCCACATGTTGCTGTAGTTGGCGTAAGCGTATGGCAATGTGAACTCAAATATTCGGCACCCCTCACCCCTCACCCCTCACCCCTCCACCACATGCCATCCCAGCAGCTTCGCGATGAGCGCGAGCCGGAAGGTCACATCGACTTGTCGGGTTTCCGGGTGCTTCGATTCGGTTTCAAGTGGAAAGCAATGATAGGCAGCCCGGTTCTGCAGCTTGGGCTGTGATCGCAGGTTCCTGGGGTGCCACACACCGGATTCATCGCAGTCCTTGAGCAGCCGCGAAAGCACCTTTGTCGCGACTGGAGCAGTATGCAGAGCGCCAATTCGCGCCAGCAGCTCGATGAAATGCAGAGCAAGGGGCAGATCTTCAGCGTTGCCTTTGGAATCGGCCTCGATAGGATCCCCCAGCAGCAGGTGCTGTGGCTTGAGTGCCTTCTTCCCGACCTGGACGACAAAGGCTTTCTTGGGTGCCGGCTGCGCGAGGTACTGACCGAGTCGCTCGGTAAATCCCGCGCGCTCCCGCTGCAGGTTTGGCATCGCGGCAATCATTGCGACTGAATACCATGTCGGCGGCGTGGCTCCCGGGTGCAACACCGTGTGGCTTCCTGAGCGGATGAACGGTTTCTCGACAAATGGGCTGCGCAGAAAATGGGAAACCTCGTTCGCGATCTTGTGCGCTGCCCCGCGCACCCGTGGATCTTCGAGGTGTCCCGCTTCTGCCAGCGCCGCCGTCGCGGCTTCCCGAATGACATTGCGAGCCCACTCCTTCGCGAGCGGCTCGGACTTCACCAGTTTCTGGTACTCGAACAACAATGCGGGATCTTCGTCGCGAGACAGCAAACGAAAGAGCACCCGCTCCGTCAACTTGAAGGGCCGGGCTTCTCGGGGATACCCCAGCTGAATAAGGCGTCGATAGTGAGGAATCGTGCCCACATCCTTGATGCCCTGGGCAGCGGCCGGGGCAAGGCCAAGCAGGTTGCCAGACCAGATGCCCGATTCCTTCTGTTTGCGGACCAGTGCGTGCGCGATCTTGGATTCAACAATGGCCTGCTGAATTGCGTGAAGTTCTTCCGGTCGGCGGGAACCCTCGGGGGCAAGCTCGGTGAGGGTGCGGTAGCGAACCGTCTCACCGGCATTCTGCAGCAACCAAGTGAAAGGTACGCGGTGTTCGCTCGGCAGGTCCAAGGACCGCTCCCGGGCATGAGTTAGGGTGGGCCTAAGCGGCGCAAAGATAGTGGGAGACTTGGACTTACACCAGTATCATCAGGCTTTCTGACATCTCTGGGTCATTCGCATGAGCGGAGATCCTTTGTGAAGTCCCTCCTCGTATTGTCATCATGTCACCTAAATCTTTTCAGATCTATGAGTTAACGACCAATTCTCTCACAGGAAGACATGATGTATGGTAAATAGTTGACAAAAGCAGTTACTTAGATGACATTGGCAGAGAACCATTCTCCATTGTCCTTCACCCCCAATTCACCATGACTTTTCACAGTGATTCGGGTCAGCTCATACCCGAGGTAAGGGCGTTCAACCGGTTTTACACTCAGCGTGTGGGTGCGTTGGGGAAGAGACATCTCAGCAGTGATTTTTCGCTCACCGAGGTCCGGGTGCTGTATGAGCTGGCCCATCGCGAACGCCCCACTGCCCGTGAGCTCGCCGCGGCGCTCGCTTTGGATACGGGCTATCTGAGCAGAATTCTGCAGAACTTTCGCCGCAGGGGCTTCCTCACCAGCGACGTATCTGATCGCGATGCTCGACAGCAGCACCTCTCACTCACCGAAGCTGGCCAGAGATCTTTTGCGGCACTCAATGCCGGGGCAGACAGCGAAATCGAAGCGCTGCTCAACCCTTTGAGCGACAAAGCGAGGTCTCTCCTGGTGGGGGCGATGCGCCAGATTCAGGCGCTTCTGGATCCCAAGCTCGTCCCCCGCGTTCCCTACATTATTCGTCCTCCCCGCCCCGGTGACTTTGGGTGGGTGGTCGAACGCCATGGCGCCATTTACGCCCGGGAGTATGGATGGGATCAGCGTTTTGAAGGACTGGTGGCGGAGATCGTCGCAAAATTCATTGCAGCGTATGACGCACAACGGGAGCACTGCTGGATCGCCGAGCGGGAAGGGGAGCGGGTCGGCTGTGTTTTTCTTGTCAGGCAATCAGATCAGGTTGCCAGGCTTCGCCTGCTTCTGGTCGAGCCATCGGCTCGCGGCCTGGGCATTGGAAAGCAATTGGTCACTGAATGCATTCAGTCCGCCCGCGGAGCCGGTTACCAGTCACTCACACTCTGGACCAACGACAACCTTCACTCGGCTCGGCGCATCTACCAGGCAGCAGGGTTTACTCTCACCAGAGAAGAACCGCACAACAGCTTTGGGAAGGACCTGGTCGGCCAGACGTGGGAACTGGCACTCCACTAGCCGGCCCCTGAAAAACCGCGTTGCGTCGTTTCGGAGGCATGGAGATTGAGGAATCTCAAGCAAGTCAGGGTCGATGGCCGATCGGTTCCCGCTCACCGCTCACCGCTCACCGCTCATACGCTGCTCGCCCGCCGTCCGGAACTCCGAACCCGGTAACCAGGTGGGCTGCGCCCGGGTATTTGCCACTGCAACAGCTGTCCGGAGGATCACTCGAACCTGCTGAATCGCGCCATCCATCGTGAACCACGGGAGCATTTCATCGCCAGGCTGGTGATAGCGCTTTTCTCCGTACTCATCGTGCTGCTCCGTGCCCCATCGTGCCGGCTTCCCGACATATGCGCTTCCGGACTCGAGTGAGAGGCTGGGCACACCCGCCTTGGCAAACGGAAAATGATCGGATCGGAAGAACGAACCACGGATGAGCGCGCCCGAGTCCACGGTCACCCGCAAACCTTCCGTGGCGGCGGCCTGCCGGAATGTAGAGCCAAGCGTGCTCTGATCGGTGCCCAGCGCCGAGACATCCAGGGTGCGTCCATAAAGATTCATGACATCCATGTTGAGCACCCCGGCGATTCGTTTGATCGGCATTGTTGGTCGCGCGGCGAATGCCTGTGAGCCGATGAGACCGGACTCTTCTGCCGCAAATGCCATGAACAGGATTGATCGAGCTGGATGCACTCCGCTCCGAACGAAAGCTTCGGCCGCGGTGAGCACCGCCGCCGTCCCGGAGGCATTGTCTTCAGCTCCATTGAAAATGGAGTCGCCATTGACCGGCGCCCGAATACCAAGGTGATCGTAATGACCGCCGATCAGAACGGCTTCATTCGCCAGTGGTCCGCGCCCCGGGAGGCTCGCGACGACGTTGTACGTGGCCGATCGTACGATGACGCTCTCGACCTTTGCGTCGAGCGTGAGGTTGAGTGGTTCGGCGCGAAACTGGTGAGTGGCGGCGACGCGAGTCATCTCGTTGAGGTTGCCTCCGGCCTGCTTGACCAGCTCCTTCGCAGCCGATTCGGTGAGCCATCCGGCAAACTTGAGCGAGGTTGCTGGCGACTCGAGGCGGACCTGCGGACCGGTCCATGAGCCGGTTACCGTGGGCCAGCCATAGGTGGCGCTCTCATTCGTGTGCACAATCAGCACCCCGGCGGCGCCCTGCCTCGCGGCTTCCTCGATCTTGTATGTCCACCGGCCGTAGTAAGTGAGTGCTTTTCCCTTGAATATGGTCGAGTCATGAAGCCCTGGATCGTTCACGAGCAGCAGCACGATCTTGTCTTTCACATCGACGCCGCTGTAGTCGTTCCACGCATACTCGGGCGCAACAATCCCATAACCCACAAACACAACCGGGGCGGATGCAGCGATACGGGTCTCATTGCGCATGGACCAGAGAACGAAGTCGTCGCGATAGGTAAGCGCGCGTGCCGGGTTACCGGATATCCCAAGCGAGGGAGAGGGGTTGAGCGAAATGATAGGGACCCGGTGGTAATAAGTTCCGCTATCTCCCGCCGGAGAAAGGCCGAGCCTCTCGAACTGAGCCGCGATGTATCTGGCGGCCAGCTCGCCGCCGCGAGTGCCCGGGGCGCGGCCTTCGAGGAGATCATCCGCCAGGAATTCCAGGTGAGCCCGGAGAACCGGCGCACTCGCCGCACGCGCAACCATGGTGCCGGCGGACGCCGTTTGCTGGGCCGACGCGTTCCCGGCAAGTATGAGCATGCTGCCAAGGAGGAGCGGAAGTTTTCCGGCCATGATCACTCCTGTTGCGTGATGAAGAAGGATTCTGACGTGCTACTGTCTTTGAAACGGTGAGTCACTCTTCCAGGCAGGCCGGCCGGGCGACGTGCTCAAGTGGGCCACCATTCTCGCCACGATTTTCAGGTCCTGCACCGCGCCTTCATACGAATAGGAGGCCTGCAGCTCGTCGTCCGGCTGATGATAGCGAGTTCGCAGGAACTCCTCCAGCCGATCGCGCATCCATCCAGCAGGGTAGCCGGTGGCGGTGTAGCCCGACCAGATGAACAGCGCGGGGATCCCGGCCTTCGCGAACGAGTAATGGTCGGATCGCGTAAAGAACTCCTCGCGCGCCAGCATACTGGCATCCTCAGGATCGATGCGAACTGCGATGCCTTCTTCACGCGCTGCCCGGCGAAAATCGACATCGAGCGAAGAATACTCCATACCCAGGGCCCAGGTGTCGCTCGTACGCGCAAAAATATTCATCCCGTCGAAATCGATCATGGCCACAATCCGGTCTCGCTGCGCCCTCCTGACGAACGCCGCCGAGCCGGCCAGTCCGATCTCCTCGGCATCGAAAGCGACGAAAAGGATCTGACGTGCTGGAAGGAAATCTGCGGCCGCGAACGCTTCCGCGAGAGCAAGAACACCGGCCACCCCGCTTGCATTGTCCAGCGCGCCATTGAAAATGGAGTCGCCACGTTCAGCGGGGCCGATGCCGAGGTGATCGTAGTGCGCTCCGATTACAGCCGCCTCACCGTTTTGTCTTCCCCGGCCGGCAAGCCGGGCGACCACGTTTTGGCCTGTCAGCTCCCGGCCGCCCACCTCGCTCCGGAATGTCTGGTAGAAGGTGCCGCTGTCTCCAGCCGGCTCGAGCCCGAGTCGTGCAAACTGGGCAGCGATGTACCGTGCGGCGAGTCTCCCGCCGTGCGAACCCGTCCCACGTCCCTCGAAAAGGTCGTCGGAGAGAAGAGCAAGGTGAGCACCGTACACCCTGGCCGACACCCTGCTGGCAACGTTCCCGTCGCTACCCGGGCTTCCATGAAACGGCAACGCAATCAGTATGGTGATTGCAATACCAATTGAAGCAGATTTCATATGCTCAATAAACAGTGCTCACTGCGTTAAGTCGCGAAGCTCATATGTTCCCACTCACCGCTCACCACTCACCGGTCACGATGGTCACTGGCCACGAACCCCTATTGAACAGCGCACCACGCTGATGGTTTTTCCCAGCACCGCCACACGCTCGCTGGTCGTGGCGAGGGTCCCATCCGCCAACCAGGCGATGCCCTCACCCTGCACATCCATTTGCGCATCGCATGTGGGTCGGCTGCTTTCAGCCGTGAGATGGTGAGCTGCCAGCTGGAAGAAATAGATGAATGCATATGTCCGGATCGCTACGTGGATTCCGTCTGCCGCCAGGCTGGCGTCGGTTACCTGGTAACGCCCACCTCTTCCCGCGGGAATGGGCAGCGTTTCGACGAACTGTGCTACCGTGCCTGCCATCGGAGACGTCCAGGTGGTCGCTCGAATCATGTACAGTCGTACTCCCCCTGTACGCCCCTTGCTGATGAGGTAGATATCCGAAGCCGGGGAAACGAACATCGCCTCGACATCTCGGGGTCCATCGGGGTAGGTGATCGTGATTTTCCCATTCGCTCTGACGGCATGACCAGTTTCGCCCGGGCGAATCACCGGTTCCGGCACCCGGTAAATCTCGACGGCGGGGTATCGTGAGCGGTTATCCCCGGTATCGCCGATGTAGAGGCACATCCGGCTTCCACACCGGGCATACCCGAGCGATTCCCAGTCACGATTCTCGGCGCCTTCAACTCGAAAGACGCCCAGATCATGACCGGCCGTGTCGATCGCGAAAAGCTCCGCTGGATTCCCCGAGTCATTGAGGGTCCAGAACACCCCTGGCTGCGTTTGGCTCCGAATCAGGGCGGAACTTTCGACGAGGTGTCCATTGGCGAGTGCGTTGCGTGAAATCACGACGGCCGTGTCGTTTCGCACCGAATCCTGGGCAGTACCCGGCCGGCTCCACGCGAACTGGACCATAGTAAGGAAGAGTAGCCAGCGCATGCGGAATGGTAACCTTGCCTGGAGCCCTCTGTTCCCCGCTGTCTGTTCCCCTCAACCGGCATTTCGGCCTCAAGCCCAAAGCTTGCTCCTGCTCCGCTGACCCGTCAT
>JBDTQP010000038.1:0-17675 GCA_039932125.1 Gemmatimonadota bacterium | reverse complement strand
AGCAGGTGACTGTTAATCACCGGGTCGGGGGTTCGAGTCCCTCCTCGGGAGCTGATTCCTTCGGGTAACCACTAGGTTGCCCGATTTTCTTTCCACCAGTCAAACCTTCACCTGAACGGCATAGTGACTGGACTGTCGCTAATCCGCCGAAATGCTCCGAACCTTCCCGCTGCTAGGGTTTTCGCCTCCTGATTGGCAGCATCCCCAGCATTGCCTGCTGCCATCTCTAAGCAATACCCTGCACCTGTGTACCATCTCCCCTAATAAGGCGATCCAAGAGCTAAAGGTACGCGCTTTGCGCTTTGAAGAACCAAGCGGATACTCAAAAGGTGACCCTCACATCCTCTTCACTTTTGGAGCCCCGCATGTTAAAGGTGGTGCCTCGTCGCTCCTTTTCCAGGGAGAATCTTCCGTGCTGTCCATCCTACTCGCAAGTCTCTGTGCTGGAGGGTCTATTGTGGCATGCCACGAGGACCGTGATCCTTTCGCACCAAGCCAGAAAGAGCAGCGAGCTATCGCACTGTCAACGGTGGTAGGTGACTCCAGTTGCACGAAACTCACGTTCAATATTACCAGCCCAACCGCTGTGACCCTCACCGCGCCGAATGTCGCAACTTGCGGGAACGGCCTCACGATGGGTGGGGTGGATGCCGTGTGGAATCAGGCAGTGAGTCGGAGACTGCGGTTCAGGCTAAGAATCATCAACCAGGACACGGTGGCCGTGCAGTTGCCGATACGGGTGTATTTGCCTACGACCGGAATTGCCGTGATCACGCCAACGGGGGGCTCGTCGTCTACCGTCATTTCGACAAATGCGGATAGCGCAATCACCGGGGGCTCCGTGTGGCTTGTCGGTGGAACGGGCATTCTAGCAGTTGGCGATTCCACCGTGCGCGACACGCTCATGTTTACCGTGCAATCACCCACGACCAAAGCACGTTTGCTCTTCCAAGTGTCTGCGACAGCAATGCCTCCGATCGTGCCCGCGATCCCCGCGGGTTGGTCGGCTCCACTGGATACCACGTTGACGTTCGATGTATCCGGGAAACGCACTACCCTTAAATACCGCATGTATTTCGGTGTTGCATTCAAAACGACGGCATCAGGTACAGATGTCGTGTCCTTCCTCTCGAAATACCAGGGGTCGATCGTTGGCGGAGAGCCTGGGGCTTTCTACGTCATTCAAATACCCGACCCCGGCTCCTCCGCTGCGACCGATTCAATTCTGGCAGCAATGCGTGCGGAGACTTCGATCGTTGCCGCGGACAACCAGTACCTCCGATTTCCGATCCACGGACGGGGTCGGTATCCGGTCGAAGGTGATTCCATAAACTCGCGTTCCTCCTGGTTCACCGGAGGAGCTATGGCGAAATGGGCTCTTCGGGCAATTCGCTCTCCGCAAGCATGGGGCTGTGAAACTGGTACGTATGGATCTTCTCTCCAGTCATTCGCTGTTCTGGACAGGACCTTCCGACAACAAGATGATCTTCCAACCGTTACAGAAGTTAGAGCACCTGCCCTGGGTCCGGACTCGACCCTGAGTGGTTCTGGCAATCGAGTTGCCCGGTCTCACGGGATTGCTGTTACCAGTGTTGTCGGGGATGTATAAGGTCCCTCCTCGGGAGCTGATCAGAAAACACGATTGCGCTGATGCTGAAATACTTCAGGCATCAGCGCTCTTTTTTCTGGGAGTGTCGGGCAGTGCACCGTTACTCCCGGTCGATCAACTTCACATCGGTGCGCGGGTATGACCCGATGATCCGGCCCTTGTGATCCGGCTTCGCGAGTTCCACTGCCATCGCTTCGATCAGCCGGCTAGACCACATTCGTCGCTCGCGGGCCGCCACCAGATACCGCACGGTGGCGTTAGTCCAGGCGTCGCTCAGTGAGAGATAGACCTGCGGCTCGACCGCCACGTCCCAGGCGAGACCGGTGTCGAGCAGCATCTTCCGGTATTGCTCCGCGGGCCCGGCCATGGTCTTGCCGACCACGTCCATCGCCACCTGCCGGACAATGCCCACCACATACGGGAGGTCGGACTCATTGGTAACGCCGAAGCTGACCTCGTCCCATACGTAGGCAAAGTCCCCGGTATAGTTGACGATATTGGAGCGCAGTACCTCAGAGTTAGGAAAGGTGACCAGGGCGCCGGTGGGTTGCGCCGCCTGGACGGCCTTACCGGGACCACCCGCCTCCCATACGGTAGTTGTGAGCAGATCTATCCGGTAGACATCACCGAAGACCTCACCGACCGCGATACGGTCGCCCACCCGGTAGTGTCCCTTGAAGGAGTTGATGAACCAGCCGGTGAAGCTCTCGATCGGGCCCTGCAGAGCCCAGGAGAGGGCCAGGCCGATCAGCCCAAGCGACCCGATCAGAGTCCGGACGTCGCCGGCCAGGACACTCAGGGCAACGCCGAACGCCAGCAGCCAGAGGACGATCGCGGCCAGGACGCCGAACGCATCGGCCCGGTGAAAGCTGCGAAACGCCCGGCGTAACAACGGACGCATCAGGCGATTGATGCCGCCGGCCATAAGCAGCACCAGCAGGGCGATCGCCACCTTGGGAAGCAGCGCCTGGAAGCCGCGCCAGAGACCACGAATGGTACCGGTCGCCTGTTTTACCGAGGTTCGCGCGTCACGTACGACCCCTGACGTCTCGGCGTGGCCGCTGTCCGCGAGAATCGGCCCCTGGCTGAGACTATCGGTTGCCGGTGGCGACCCGGAACCCTGGGTTGCGGGTGCGGAAGGCGCCCAGATCAGTAATAGCAGCGCGGCAAAGGCGATGGCCGTGCGGCTGCCCCGGCGGAAACGGCTGAGCTGCCGGGTAGCCTCCTCCCGGGCGCCGATGACCTTGTGACTGATCGTGGATGGACGGGGCTTTTGGGAACTATTTGGGGGCATGAACGTAACTTAGACGGATGGTTCTTCTGATCAATCGGCCCTGACAGCATGATTTCCCCACTCTTCCTGTCGCAACCTGCCTTCAGTGGCTTGGCCTGTCCCGTCCACTTGATCATGGGTGACTCCGGTCGATCTGGCACCATTCCGCCGCGCCGAACAGACCCTTAGTTTGGATCAGCAGGTTACACCAATTTCCCCAGAGCATATCATGATCGACCATACCAGCTCTCGCCGCGAGTTCCTGACGATCTGTTCGGGCCTTCTGCTCTTCGCGCTTCCATTGCGGGTAACAAAGGATCATTGCGCGAGTGGCACGATGCCGAAGCGAGGTCCCGGTGATCATCCTACGCCTCGGCCGGGTATCGATGCCTCAAGGGTGCTGGAGAATGACAAACTGACCGATCACCCCGAGAGTGTCAGCGCCTTCGAACAGGTGCGGCAGATTCCGGAGATCGCCGATGGAATACGCTGTCACTGCGGCTGTTCCAGCCGAGAGGGGTACTACTCGCTCCTGAGCTGTTACGAAGGCGAGGGGATGGCGATGATGTGCATCGTGTGCCAGGGCCAGGGCAGGCTCGCCTTCCGGCTGCATAAGGATGGCAAATCGCTCGACGATATCAGAAAAGGAATCGACGCCCGATTCGGATGATGTTCAACCGCTCGACGTTTTCATCATAGACCTCACCTCACCTGCTGCCCGGAGTACCGATGACCGTCTTTCCGATGGGACGATTGCTTCCGTTTGTCATCCTGTGTGTCATTGTCTCGGTACCCGCCTATGCCCAGGTTCGCGCGAGCGAACGCGCGTCAGTGACGCAGACGGTGGACGGGACCAAAATCACGGTCGACTATGCGCGTCCGCGGGCCCGAGGGCGCAGGGATCTTTTCGGGGGCGAAATTAAATGGAACGAGGTGTGGACACCCGGCGCCAACATGGCCACCACGCTCGAGGTGAGCAAGGATATCGAGCTTGATGGCCACCATGTGCCCCAGGGCAAGTACTCCGTGTGGATGCAGGTCAAGGAACACGGCGACTGGATTGTGGTGCTCGATACCAATCCCAAGCTCTTTCATATGGCCCACCCCAAACCGGATAGCAGCCAGATCCGCTATAACATTACATCCGAGCGGAGCGATCAGACGGAGACGCTCACCTGGGCCTTTGATGAAGTGCGCGCCGATGGCGCGACGTTAAGCATGCAGTGGGGGAGGGTCCGGGTCCCGCTCCGGATTACGGTGCACCCATCGCATTCGATCGCCCTTGCCGCCGATAGTGCTCGGAGATACATCGGCACGTACACCATGACCGACACCGATTCTGTCCCCCAGGTCACCAGCTATCGAGTCAGCTACGATAAGGGTTCCCTATGGGCCGACTGGGACCCCGCACCAGATCCAATGATGGGTCACATGCTCCTGATCCGGATATCCGATGGCTGGTTTATGCCGGCGATCTGGCAGGATGGTTCGCTCTATGACGTGATGGAGGAGATGGTGCTGGAGTTCAAGGGGGACTCGGTTGGCGCGACAGGATTTGACTTGCGAGGCGATGGAGATGAGCTGTGGGCGACTGCTGTGAGAAAATAGGCAGGTAAGACGGCAAGGGCTGCAATGCGTATAACGCCACCTTAATGTGATGAGAAGAAAACGGCGGCATGGAGATGGGAGCAAAAGCCTTATCGCAAAGGCGTAAAGATCGCGAATCCGTTTGCAGAAACAGGCTTGGAGGACACATTCACCACGGAGACACGGACACAAACGGAGGCTCGCACGGTGAACAGCAACAGCCTCACCGCAAAGGCGCAAAGCTCGCGAAGAAACGCAAAGGGGTCAGTAACAAGATCAGGTCCCTTAACTTGCTTTTAGCCGACAATTTTTGTTAGCTAATCTCGGGTCATGCGGTTGTTCAAATAACAAGAAACCAGCGCGACACGAGTTGGGTACGAACAGTAAAAAAAACAACTTTGCGTGTCTCTGCGATCTTTGCGCCTTCGTATTGGGCTGTTGCTGCGCACCGTTCGAGCCTCCGTTTTCATCGCTACTTCCTGTTAGCTCTTCTCTGACCATGCGGTTGTTTTAATAACAGAAAACCAGCGCGACAAGAGTTGGGTACGAACAGTAAAAAAACAACTTTGCGTGTCTCTGCGATCTTTGCGCCTTTGCGGTGAGGCTGTTGCTGTTCACCGTGCGAGCCTCCGTTTGTGTCCGTGTCTCCGTGGTGAATACGCCGATAAATCAGTAGGAACCAATGACTTGGCGACGCCGGCGGAGAAGTGGAAAAAGCGAGTAGACGAGAAAAAAGAAACCCCATGTGGCAGGGCCATGGACCTAAGCGGCGGGTCCGGACCCGGTATCTCCTGGTAGCGGTTTTCTGCGTGCCGGTTTACGCCTGGGCTTGCTCGCCGGCGTGGGTGAGATTGGCGCGACGAGCGCCGCCTGCTTCTCAATGACCGTGGGAACCGGCTCCGCCACCACGGCACTTGCGGCTTCCTTCAACGGCGTCTCCGCCACCGTGCCGGGCAGGGATCGGAGCACCACTGCCGCCAGGGGCGGAAGGGTCACACTGATCGACTGAGGATATCCGTGATGCGCGACCAATGCGGCATCGACACCTCCAAGATTGCCGGCTCCGCTCCCGCCGTATTCGACGCTGTCGCTGTTGAGCACCTCTTCCCATCGTCCCATCCGCGGCACCCCGACGCGATAGGCGACCCGGGGGACCGGCGTAAAGTTGAGCGCGAAAATGAGCATCGGATCACCGGGCTCACCCTTCCTGAGGAGCGTCAGCACACTCTGGTCGGCATCGTTGCAGTCGATCCAGGAGAAGCCGCCCGGCTCGCAATCGAGCAGGTGAAGCGCTGGCTCCCCGGCGTATAGCCGGTTGAGGTCGCGGACCCAGCGCTGCACCCCGGCATGGAACGGGTTCTTCAGCAGACTCCAGTCGAGGGCGGCATCATGGTTCCACTCAGAGGGCTCTCCCAGCTCTCCGCCCATGAACAAGAGCTTCTTCCCGGGCTGGGCGAACATGTTTCCGAACAGCAGGCGCAGATTGGCAAATTTGCGCCAGGGATCGCCCGGCATTTTGCCGAGGAGGGAACCTTTGAGGTGCACAACTTCATCGTGGCTCAGCGGGAGCACGAAATTTTCTGTAAAGGCGTACATTCCACGGAACGTCAGCTCGTTATGATGATGCCGCCGGTGGACCGGGTCGAGCGCCATGTATTTGAGCGTATCGTGCATCCACCCCATATCCCACTTAAGATCGAACCCGAGCCCGCCGATGTAGGTTGGCCGGGAGACCATCGGCCATGAGGTCGACTCTTCCGCGATGGTGAGCGTGTCCGGAAACTGCTGGTGCAGGACCTCGTTCATTTTCTTGAGGAAATCAATCGCTTCGAGGTTTTCCCTCCCGCCGTATTTATTGGCCACCCACTCGCCGTTCTGGCGGGAGTAGTCGAGGTAGAGCATGGATGCGACGGCGTCCACGCGGAGCCCGTCCGCGTGGTACCGCTCGAGCCAGAAGAGCGCGCTGCTCAGAAGAAAGCTGCGAACCTCAGGCCTGCCGTAGTTGAAAATGAAGGTCTGCCAGTCGGGGTGAAATCCCTGGCGCGGGTCCGCGTGCTCGTAGAGGTGATTGCCGTCGAAGTAGCCCAGCGCGTGCTGGTCGGTCGGGAAGTGCGATGGTACCCAGTCGAGGAAGACGCCGATCCCTCGCTGGTGCAGGTGATCGATTAGAGCCATCAGATCCTGGGGCTCACCGAATCGGCTCGTCGGGGCAAAATACCCGGTGGTCTGGTATCCCCACGATCCGAAGAACGGATGCTCCATGATCGGCAGCAACTGCACGTGGGTAAAGCCATTTTCCCTGGCATAGTCGGCGAGCGGTGCCGCGATCTCGCGATAGGAAAGTGATTGTCCGGCGGCGTCGCGCCGCCATGAGCCGAGGTGCACTTCGTAGATCGAAATCGGCGCCTTGAGCGAGTTGTGCGCCTTCCGCGTGCCCATCCATTCGGTGTCTTCCCAGCGATAGTCCAGCGGCCACACGACGGACCCCGTTCGGGGTGGGTGCTCTGTCGCGAAGGCGAGCGGGTCCGCCTTGTCTACCACGTATCCCTGTCGGCTGGATACGATGTGATATTTGTAGACCGATCCCTTATCAATGCCGGGAATAAAGCCTTCCCATATTCCGGACTGCTGGCGCGGTGCAAGCTGGTTACTCGACGGATTCCAGTCATTGAATGCACCGATCACCGAAACGCGTTCGGCGGCGGGGGCCCAGACCGCAAATGCGGTTCCCTCCTCCCCATCGATGGAAACAAGGTGGGCGCCGAGGTGATCGTAGAGCCGAAGGTGGGTACCTTCATTGAAGAGATAGAGATCCTGGTCGGTCAGCATCGAGCTGACGGCAGGCGAAGCCGCGATGGGTGCGATCGGCGCAGCACTTTTCTTACGCGCCACGGGCATGGCTCCTGAACCACCAGAGGAGAAAAGGTGATGTGACCACGATCGATTCGATCAGGCGCGGGGTGAGAAACGTTCGAGGGTTTCGCGTTCCACCGGGGTCAGGCTGCTGAGGCCATCGCGATTGATCTTGTCGAGAAGCCGGTCTACCTCGGTGCGATTGACCTCGTGCATGGATTCCCGCGGAATACGGGCCCAGCGCTTGAGGTCGGCCGAACTGGTGGAGAGCGGCGCCCGAGGCGCCTCGACGGCGCGCTTGTGAAAATCCCGGGCCGGGCTCCGGATGTCCTTCCACTTGATATAGAAAAAGGCACCGAGAAACCCACCGAGATGGGCAAAGTGAGCGATTCCGCCGGATGCCCCGGTGAAGCCGCTCCAGAGCGAAATCCCGGTCATGATGATGACCAGCCAACGGGCCTCCACCGGAAGGACACCGTAAATGAGGAGCTTGTCGCGCGGCCAGTACATCGCATACGCCAGCATGACCCCGAAAATGGCTCCAGAAGCGCCGACAATCTGGGCGTAAGGGGTGATGATCGATAGCAGGGCTCCGCCGATACCGCTCACGAAGTAGAGGCCGAGAAAGTGGCCACCCCCAAGCCGGCTTTCGACCCGGGGTCCGAAGATATACAAGCTGAACATGTTGAACAGCAGGTGCATCCCGCCGGCATGAAGGAACAGGTACGTAACAGGGGTCCAGGGCTGCCGGAGTATATCGGCCGGAACCAGGACGAGCTGGCTGGCGAGCGCGGGTGAAAACTGGCTGATGAAGTACATCGCCACATTGGCGACGATTAACCGGAGAACCCAGGGCGTCATGTCATCAAACTAGCGGGGAGAGCGATAGACAGCAAAACACCGTTCAAGTGTCGCTGATCGCAGGTCAAGCGCTGTTGCCTATTCCCGAAGGCCCAGGGCAGTATGATCGCGAAACCGAACAGCGCTTACCGCTGTTTCAACTCCTCCAGCTCGTCCAATGACCTTGGCCAGTCCTCCTTGAGCAGACGCGACAGGGCGCGATCGGCCAGCAGGCGACCGCCAGTCTGACAGTTGGCGCAGTAATTGGTTTCGTTCATCGCATGACGAATTCGCTGGACGGGAGCGCTGCAGACGGGGCAGGGAAGTCCATAGCGACCATGCACGGCCATTTCTTCCCGGAACGCGGTAACCTTTTCGGGAAACTTGCCTTTCGTGCCCGCACGGAGTCGATCGGTCCACTCCATGAGCACCGCCTTCGTCGACTCACAAAGCCTGGCAATCTCGTCAGGTTTGAGCTGTCGAGTGAGACGGACAGGCGACAATCTGGCGCGAAAGAGAATCTCGTCCGAATAGGCATTGCCAATGCCGCTCAACAGCCGTGGATCGGTCAGTGCGCGCTTGAGCGTATGGTTTTCCCGTAGCAACACCGCCTCGAACTCAGCTGCACTGGCATCGAAGACCTCGAGACCCCCGCGAGCGAACGGGGCAAGCGCCGCATCACCACGCACGATATGGAGCGACGCTCGTTTCTTCGTTCCGGCCTCGGTCAGTATCAGCGTGCCATCAGAGAAATCGAAGGCAGCGAGGCCGACTTTGCCCGGCACCTTGCTTCCCGCTTCCCGCCAGCGCAAACGCCCGGCGATCATGAGGTGCAGCACGACAAAGAGATCATCTTCGAGGCCGAACACGATGCGCTTGCCCATCCGGCGCAGTTCGCGCACCCGCTTCCCCGCCAGGTCCGCGGGGGGCACACCGACCGACCGGAGGAGAAAGGGACTCGAGAGCCTGAGCGCGACCAGCTCCTGCCCGATCACCCGCTCGGCCAGGTGCTCGAGGTAGACCACGATGTCGGGCAATTCAGGCATCGTTCAATCCTTGGCGACCACTTCTCCGACCTGGATCGCACCGGGTCGAACCGGCATTCGGATGGCATCCTGCGCGAGGAGCACGCCGGCGGCAATCACCAGTGCAGCCCCGCCGACCTGCAGTGGACTGACCCGTTCTCCAAAGATGGGGATGGCGAGGAGGTAGGTGAAGATGATGCTCAGATATCCGAGGACGCTGAGGGGCGCAGCCCGGCTCCGGGCAAAAGCGCGGGTCATCGCGACCTGTCCAATACCTCCGGTAACACCTGTTCCGACAAGGAGGAGGACACTTCGCCAGCCCGGAGTCACCCAGACCGGAATCGACCATAGCAGGTTGGCGGCGGCAGCAACGATCGAGAAGTGAAGGACGATCGCCTCACTGCTTTCATTGGGGCCAATCTTTCTGAGCCAGATCATCGCAAGGGCGTAACAGAGCGCACTCAGCGTGGCGATCAGGGCCACGTCCGCCGCGGAGTTATGGAATGTCGGCTGCGCGACGGCCACGATGCCGGCGAATGCGAGCACCACCGCCAGGGCGACGTGCCGCCCCACCCGTTCCCCCAGCATCGGGACCGAAAGCAGCGCGACGAAGATGGGCGCGGTTGCGCCCAGCGTGATGGCGTCTCCGAGTGGAATGCGGGGGGAGGTGACGCTGTAGAAGAAACAGAGCGCGGCAATAGTGCCAAAGATGCTGCGGAACCAGGTGTTTCGGCGGTCGGTAGAGCGAAGCGAGGTCCCCTGCGCCCGGGCGATCAGCACGGTGACCAGCGCACCAAAGAGAAATCGAGCGCCCGCGACCTCGGACCAGTGAAGGTCGCGCGCCGCCAGCCGACTCAGCACGTTCATGCCGGTGAACATGAGTTGCGCGATCACCATCCAAAGGATGGCTGGAGCCAGGTACGAGGGCACGAGTGCTCACGTTGAGAGTCGGACAAAGATAATCGCCACCCCAGGACGAATCGATATCGTTTCACGCTCCCGGTGGGACAGTCAGCATGCCATATTAGGCCGATGAATTTTACCACCTTCGAAACAGCGCTCGGAACCTGCGGGATTGCGTGGACCGCCCGGGGTATTCGCCGGATCCAGTTGCCTGAACGCAGGCGGGGCCAAACCGCCGCCCGCCTGAAAGAGGCCCTGCCGGACTTCACCGAAGCGGAAGTTCCGGCATGGGTGCGGGAGGTGATGGTGAATATCAGAGGCTACCTCGACGGCAGCGCTACCCTTGATGTGGCGAATATTTCACTCGATCTGGACAGCGCGCCGGCGTTCCACCAGGCGGTTTATGCGGTCGCACGGGACATTCCCATCGGCACGACGCGCACCTATGGTGAGCTAGCTTCACTGGCGGGAAAACCGGGTGCCTCCCGCGCGGTCGGCCAGGCCATGGCGCGGAATCCCATTCCGCTCATCGTTCCCTGCCACCGCATCGTCGCGGCACACGGTAAGCCGGGCGGCTTCAGCCCCGCCGGAGGCATTGTCACGAAGGCACAGCTCCTTGCACTGGAGGGCGTGGTGCTCCCCGGCCTTTCGGGACAGAGCTCCACACCGCCGACGCCGTTGCCCTATGATGCCGCCACGGCGCTCACCCACCTGCGAAACGTGGATCCAAAACTCGCCCGAGTCCTGGATGCTGCCGGACCGTTCCGCCTCTCGCTCGACAAATTGCAGAGTCCGTTCGCTGCACTGGCCGAGTCTATTGTATACCAGCAGCTCACCGGAAAGGCGGCGGCCACCATCCATGGTCGGCTGGTGGCGCTAGTGAAACCGAAGCGACGTCTGCGGCCCGATGATGTTTTGCTGCTGACGGTCGAGCAGCTTCGGTCAGCTGGGCTTTCGCGGGCCAAGGTGGCCGCGCTCCAGGATCTCGCTGCGAAGACCATCGAGGGCATCGTTCCATCTCTCGCGCGCCTGCGCAACATGGACGATGCCGAAATCATCGAACGCCTGACATCGATCAGGGGGATCGGTCGGTGGACCGTGGAGATGCTGTTGATCTTTCGGTTGGGTCGGCCGGATGTTCTCCCAGTGACCGATTACGGTGTGCAGAAGGGTTTCAAGATCGCGTACAACAAGCGCAAGCTGCCCACACCAAAGCGGCTTGGGCAGTATGGAAAACGCTGGGCGCCGTACCGCTCAGTCGCGGCATGGTATCTGTGGCGGGCGGCTGATCAAAAAAAAGTGGATAGTGGATAGTGGATAGTGGATAGTGGATAGTGGATAGTGGATAGTGGATAGTGGTTCGTCACGGGTGACAAGGGAACCGATCCGCACAGCACCCATCTCTCCACCATCCACCATCCACCATCCTATCCACCGCCGCTCTTATGAGCCCCGGATACGCAGGAACAAGAGCTGCCCGTTTTCCTTCGGCAGGTTCAAGTAGGGTGCCGCGAGAGAGTGAGCCTGGACATCAAACAGCCAGGAGCCGGGTCCCATCCACGCTGACGCATTGATGATCCCGCTTGATTCCCAGCAGGTGCCCTGGGCATCCACGCAATTGGAATTGGGCAATTCCACTACAGCCTGCCCTCTCGAGGTGAGTCGACCGTTCCGGGAGATGCCGAACTGGTAGATCCTGGGTGCTCGAGCAAAAGTGGGTACCGCAGGGTCTTCCTGGACCATGAGACTGGTGGTGCTCGCCGCGATATTGTCCGGGGAGGCCCACTCCGACTGCCAGCCCTGCGAGCGCTCCAGCAGAATGAGCGTCGCGCTGGTTGGGTCATTGCGATCGAATTCAATCCGGTAGATCGACCCATACACGTCGCAGACCACTCCACCGGCGCAGAAGGTTGCGTCGTTGCCCGTGTCCACGAAATACGCGGCCGGCTTGCCGTCGCGCCCAATGCCCTTCTGGTAGTCCCCATCTTCCAGCCGGACGAACGGAAAGGCGCCGAGGCCGGAAACCTGGGTTTGCAGCTCGGATGAAGAGAGATTCGCCGCATTGGTCACTTCGACAAATGATCCTGGATACTCTCCCCCTTCGGTAAGCTGCGATACATCCGCCGCCGCCCCCGTCTTGAATACGTACAGCTTGCCTCGCCCAGCCAGCACGTCGGCTTCGTTGTCGGCCACATAGAGATAGAGCTCCGATGCGCCGCGCGTATCATCCATCCCCATCGTGACCACCTTCCCGGCGAATCCCGGAATGGCGATCTGGTTTTCATGGGCGTACCGGCCCAGCCATGGCAGCTCGTGCACCGTGCCATCCTTGCCGATGGCGAGCTGGATTCCATCATGAACACCGCCCGTCGACTCTTCTCCGGTCAGGAAATAACCGGAAGGAAAGCCTTCTTTCGCATCCACCCATGTTGCCGAACAGAGCCGCTGGTACTGGCCGGTCTGGTCGACCACAAAACTCGCGTCCTTGACGGTCTTGGCACGGGGGTCCAGCACGAGTCGTGAAACCCGGGCAAAGGGAAACTGTACAACGCCATTGTTATCGGTGACGCCGGTGGATGACAGCTCGTGATTGGCGTATAACACGAGGTCGGAGCCCAACTGGTAGGCGCCAAGCCCGTCCGGGATCGGTGCCCAGATCGCTCCGCCGGGAAGGGTATCTCCAGCGGTCACGAGAGGGATCAGGTCAGCCTGAGCGGCGAGCGCGAGGGCCTGGGGAGGCTGGCTGGTTCGGAATCCGGCAAGGCTGCCGGCTTCGAGGGAGGGGTTATTGCTCGTGGGAGTGGGATCCTGGGACTGGTCGCATGCGGTGAGTGTTACAACAAACGCAGTCATGCCTATGGCTATCGCTGTCTTCATGGTGATCCTCGGAATGAAAGGGCTGAGTCTGGAAGAGCGCCCCTCAAGATTTCCTCCGAGTGTCACTACTCAGCGCGTGTCATTGTCTCAGGAGTGTAAATAGAGGTGTAGATTCGTTGGTGCCTCCGTGTCGTCTCCGTGGCTCCGTGATTGAAGGCAAGCATCTGGGTGCTGGCGGAACCCTCTCAGAACCCCACGCATTATCAACCAGGCCAGGCAAATAGTCAGTCGCTCCTGGATTCAAATACCACAGGGCTCCATGAATGTCGGATTGGAGATGAGAATAGGGGTTTGTTCGATACCGAGGATGTTTACTTCAAGGTTCTCAATGTTCAGCTCCGATTCCCACCTCATCGTCTATGGAAGCCTGGCGCCCGGCGGCCCCAACCACCACCTGATTGCGGCTATCCATGGCTCCTGGGATGAGGGCTGGGTGACTGGTGATTTAGTCGCCACCGGCTGGGGGGCCGACATCGGGTTCCCAGCGCTTCAGTGGTCGCCTGACGGTTCTCGAGTACCTGCGTGGCTCTTGCGGTCGGACGAGCTCAAAGACTGGTGGGATCGGATCGACGCGTTGGAGGGCTCAGAGTACCGTCGTATCCGGGTGCCGTTCCACACCGACGACGGCGTCATCGCGATGGGATATCTGTACGCGGCGGGTTCCTCGTCTGCCTAGTCATCCAATCCACAGAGGTGTGAGGTGTGAGGTGTGAGGTGAGAGGTGAGAGGTGAGAGGTGAGAGGTGAGAGGTGAGAGGTGAGAGGTGTGAGGTGTGAAATGATGCTGAAGAGTCTACATCCCGTCCACCATAGCTTGTGCATCGCCACTCTCTAATCCTGCCGCGACATGGGCATGGTGCTCCGGACGCGCGTCGGTGGTGCCTTCTTCTTCGGCAGTGCGAGCCAGTAACCCGTCAAGATTCCCCCGATTGCCACGAAACACGTCAGTATCGCCAATCCGCGATGGATCCAGTCTGCGGTAAAGACCAGTTTCACCACTGAGAAATCATGGAGCTTGCCGGCGGCAGCCCGAAAGCGTTTCCGGCTGTCCCCCGTGACGACGGATCCGTCCAGTTCGGAGACATAGGTAGTGGTTGACGCCGCGTCGCCCAGCCGCACACGATAGGCCGGCAACGCGCCGCTACTGTAGCCGGCATCATACGCGGTGAGATGCTCGACCTGGACCTCGCCGGGCGTGCCGCGGAAACTCGTGCGGGCGATCTCGCGCGCGATGTCGGGGGTGATGCTGTACCGGTCTCCCGTCGCCGCATTGATGAGAACGGTGTTTCGCCGGGTCTGAATCTGATAGACCACCGCGTCAAGAATCTGGAGGACCTGGAACCCCCGCACTGGCGGAACGCTGTCGGTTCCTGACATGGACGCGATCGCCTCCGCCGGTGACACTGTGGCTTGACGCAGGTCAAGCCCGCCGTGTTCTCCTTCTCGGCCCCGATTACGAGCGCCAGGCCAGACCATGATGATGCCTGTAACGGTCCACATGAGCAGGAACAGGCCGACAAAAATCCCGATCCACTTGTGAATTGTTCGGCTGTGAAGCACGGAAGGTGGGGTTCGAGTGAGAGTGTTCTGCTGTTTCCAGATCAGGGATACGGGGTGACGCCGGCTTCCTTCAAACTGGAGCGATGCGGTACATCCTCTGACGGGCGCTCCAGCACCTCGCGAAGGTACTGCCCCGTGAGTGATCTGGGCTCGGCTGCGACCAGCTCCGGTGGTCCCTGCACAACTACCTGCCCACCACCAGGTCCGGCTTCCGGCCCCATATCGATGACCCAATCGGCCCGCTTGATCACGTCGAGATGGTGCTCGATGACCATAACGGTGTTCCCCGCATCCACCAGACGGTCAAGCACCTGGATCAGCACCCGTACATCCTCGAGGTGTAATCCCGTCGTCGGCTCATCCATGATGTAGAGCTTGCGGCCACTCTTCCTGCTCGAGCTGAGGAGCTCGCGGGCAATCTTGAGACGCTGTGCCTCGCCGCCGGAGAGTGTCGTTGCAGGCTGTCCCAGCCGCAGATAGCCGAGTCCGACCTGCTGCAGCTGCCAGAGCGCCGCGCCCAGCTTTGGCTGATGACGAAAGCGGTTGATGGCCTCATCCACCGTCCACTGGAGCACACCGTGGATAGAGGTCCCCCTGATCTTGACATCCAGCACCTCGGGCTTAAAGCGGGTTCCTCCACATGCCTCGCAGGGAACGAATACATCGGCAAGAAAGACCATTTCGACCTGCACGTGTCCAGCGCCTTCACATTCTTCGCAGCGTCCGCCCGGCAGGTTGAATGAGAATGTAGCGGCGGTGAATTTCCTGCGCCGTGCTTCCGGCTGATCCGCGAAGAGCTCGCGGATCTCATCGAACGCGCGAATGTAGGTCACTGGATTCGAGCGCGGCGACCGGCCGATGGGGCTCTGATCGATCAACACCACGTCCTGCACCTGCTCCCATCCATTCAGCGCCTTGACCGTTCCCACCGGCTCGCCCAGGTGAGACTTGGCGCTATGCTCGCCATGGAGACGAGCCTCGAGCTGCCGATACAGTACGTCGTGGAGGAGCGTACTCTTGCCGGAACCGGAGACACCGGTCACCGCTGTCATTGTACCGAGCGGGATATCGACATCGACACGATCGAGATTGTGCAGGGTGGCTCCCCTGATCCCAAGCCACGCCGGCCCGGCACGCCGCCGCACGCTCGGGACGCCGATGCGTTTCTGGCCCGAGAGATATTTCCCCGTGAGAGAGGCGCCCGCGTCCGCGACTTTTCCGGCGAACACGACTTCGCCGCCCTGTTCACCGGCACCGGGTCCCAGCTCGAGCATGAAATCGGCCTGTCGGATGGCGGCGATGTCATGCTCCACGACGATGACCGTATTGCCGTGGTCGCGAAGACGTCGAAGCAGCGCCAGCAGGCGGTCGATATCGCGGGAATGGAGACCCACGGAGGGCTCGTCCAGCACGTAGAGGGTGTCGACGAGCCGGGAGCCCAGGGCGTTGGCCAGCGCGATGCGCTGCGCTTCGCCGCCGGAAAGGGTTCGGCTCTGACGTTCGAGGCTCAGGTATCCGAGACCAACATCCCGCAGGAAAGTGATCCGGCTTTCCAGCTGTTCGATAATGAGGTCGGCAATCTCACGATCGAATCCGGAGAGATCAAGCCCGTGGAGCCAGGCGTGAAGGTCATCTATCGAGCGAGCTGCTGCGCTCGCAATCGGTTCCCCATTCACCTGGACGCTGAGCGCGGCGGAGTTGAGCCGGGTTCCATTACATGCTGGACAGGTAAGCGCAAGCTGATACTGCCGGAGGAAGACCCGGATGTACTGTTTGTACCGCTTTGATTCAAGCTCCTTGAGAAATGGAAAGATCCCGACATATCGCCCCGTTTTGCCGTAAAGCATCTGCCGGCGTTCCGTCGCCTTGAGCTTGTTCCACGGTTTGTCAGGATCGATACCCAGTTTGCGCGCGGCCTCGATCAGCATCCGCCGTCGAGACTCATACCTCGGTTTGGTCCAGGGATCGATCGCGCCCTCGGCCAGGCTCCGGCTCCGATCACACACGATCAGCGATTCGTCGTATTCCAGCACGGCCCCGAATCCGTTGCACCCCGCACACGCGCCACGAGGGTTATTGAAGGAGAAGAGGGCGGGGGTGATGACCGGCGCAGGCGCATCACAGCGGCTGCACGCGGGGAACTCGGAGAATCGGAGCCGTGTGTCATCGGCGATAGCGAGAGCGACCCCCTCACCTTCCTGAAACGCTGTCGCGATCGCATCGGTGATCCGGGCGCCATCTTCCGGAACGGCCGCCAGCCGGTCAACTACCACCAGCACTTCACTGGCCTGCACCAGGTCGAGATCGGCGGGGAGCGCATCCAGCCGGACGGCGGTACCATCCACGAGGAGACGTACAAACCCCATCGCGCTCAGGTTCTCGACGACCAGCTGGTGATTGGTCCGGGCGTACTGCGGGAGCGGGAAAGTGATCTGCAGCCGGGAGGACCATTCGCCGAGGATCTGATCCGTCGCCGATTGCGGCGTGTCTCTCACGACCGCCGCGCCGCAGACCCGGCAGACTGGTTTTCCAATCCGGGCCCAGAGCAACCGGAGAAAATCGTAGATCTCAGTCGCCGTGCCCACTGTGGAACGGGCCGAAACCGTTGGGTTTCTCTGTTCTATGGCAACAGCCGGCGCCAGACCTTCAAGCCGGTCGACCAGCGGCTTGGGCATTCGATCCAGAAATTGCTTGGCATACGTGGAGAGCGACTCGATGTACCTTCGCTGCCCTTCAGCATAGAGTGTCTCAAAGGCAAGTGAGCTTTTCCCCGAGCCTGATGGCCCCGTGATCACCGTGACGGCACGATGGGGCAGGTCGACGGTGACGCCTCGGAGATTGTTCTGGCGGGCGTTAACGATGCGGATAACCGGGTCAGGCATTTATTGAAAAGTAATCAATGATAGTGGTTAGTGATCAGCGAATAGTGATTGGTGGTGAGGGTGACTATGGCTGAACAATCAGGCTGGATCTTTGGCTGCTGACCGATCCTGGGCTCGGGCACGTTCGCCAATCGCTATTCACCAATCACTATTCACTAATCACTAGTCACAATTCACACTGGCCCAACCGATAGTCCCGGGCTAGTTTCAAGGTGCAATGTCGAAAAATGTTCTCTCGCCCAAGCTCCTGCTTCGCGGTTTTGAGAT